>JAHZEE010000218.1 GCA_019421975.1 Clostridiales bacterium
GCTTTGCGGTCTCCACGATCTTCTCCGCGCTCTGGTCGATCAGCTGATGATCGTAGGCCTTCAGGCGGATGCGGATCATTTCTTTCTGTGCCATGGTGAATGTTTCCTCCTTGTTTCGTACTCAGCGTTTCTGGGTACGGCCGAAACCCTGTACGCTTATCCGTGCGTATCATTCTGCGGGCATGGAAAAGGCCGACTACTGTCGGCCATCCTGCCAGCGCAGCGATATACGCCGCGTACAGCATTTCACAGCCGCCCGATTGTACAGAGCATCTCTGCCCTGCCGGACATACTCCCCGAAAGTTACCGGCTTGCACCGCAATCTCCCGGTTCATCGCAAAAGGCGCAGCTCTCCCATGAGAGCGTGCCCGATTATAATACAGGAATTCCCCCTTGCTGTCAAGGGGGAATTCGGAAAATTTCATAAAATTTGCTGCAATTTTTCTCCCAATCCGGCAGAGAATTTGCCGCTCCCTGTCACGGCTGTCGAATCATGGCAGATAGACGATTCTGCCAAAGGTGTGCGGTGCGATTTGAGCGCCGCGGTCAAATGCCTCCAGCGGCATCACATCGCCAATAAACCGCGCCAGATCCACATGCCCGCTGACGACCAGCTCCTTGGCCAGCTCCCAGGTCTCAAACATCCTTCTGCCAAAGATCCCCGTGATGGTCAGCTCCTTGTTCATCACGCGGAGCTGGTAGTTTGGAATGATGACATCCTCATTGTAGTTCCCGACGCAGACCATCCGCCCCGCCGGCGCCAGCATATCGATGGCCAGGTTAAAAAATCGCACAACGCCCGTCATTTCAATCACCCGGTCCGCGCCGGTCCCGTCTGTCGCCTGCCAAACTGCCTCCACCACATTCTGACTTTGGCTGTTGATTCCGACATCTGCCCCCAGCTCCTTGGCCATTTTGAGCTTTTGCTCGTTGGTGCTGACCGCAATGATCCGGGTGGCCCCCAGATAGTGTGCCGCCGCCACCGCCATCATGCCAATGGTGCCGAGGCCTGTAATCACCAGCGTCTTGCCCGCAATCTCGGCCTGCTGGATGGCGTGTACTGCCACGCCGAATGGCTCCATCAGCGCGCCGCACTCCGGCCGCGTCTGCTTTGGCATCTTCACCGCCGCCACGGCCGGCAGATTGATGTACTCCGCAAAACACCCCGGGTGGGTTCTGCCCAGCACTGTCATATGGTGATCACAGATATGCTGATTGCCTGTGATACAGGTATGGCAGTGCCCGCAGGGGACATGGCTGTCACTGGAGATGCGGTCGCCCACCGCAAATCCCGCTACCCCCTGCCCGACTTCGACCACCTCTCCGAAGAACTCATGTCCCATAATCCAAGGCATTTTCAAATTTTGTACCGCTACGGACGGGGCATAGTTGTAGACATCGAAGTCCGAGTGGCAGAGCGCTGCCGCCAGCACCTTCACCAGCAGGTGGCCCGGCGTCACCGCCGGCCGTTCCACCATTTGAAGCTCGGCCCCCACCTCAGGTCTTGTCTTTAAAACTGCTTTCATCTGCATCGGAACACCCCCTGTAGATTTAGAACGCCGCTGGGTCTCACTGCTTTCAAGTATACCATACCCTTCCACTGAACACAACCTGCCCAGCATTTGGAGGGCAAAAGCCCGGCGCGGAAACCGCGCCGGGCTTATACATTATATATTAATAGGCTACGCCCCAATAGATCATCTTTTTGGCCGGTTTGCCGCAGATGGGGCAGGTATCTGCCAGGTGCTCCTGCTGAAGCGGAATGCAGCGGGAAGACATGCCGCCCTCCTCCTTCATCTTGAGCTCACACGCCAGATCCCCGCACCACATGGTCTTGATAAAGCCGCCCTTCTCCTGCTGGATCTGTTTGGCCTCCTCGAGCGAATAGGCAGGGAAGGTGTGCTCCTCCAAATTCCGCTTGGCCTTGGCATACATCCCGTCCTGTACCGCCTGCAGCTGCGTCTCCACATGCTCTACCAGCTCCGCCAGCGGCGCGGCCACCTTTTCGCCATCGTTGCGGCGCACCAGCACGCACTGGCCGTTTTCAATGTCCTTCGGCCCAAGCTCCAGCCGCAGCGGCACGCCCTTCATCTCATACTGGGCGAATTTCCAGCCGGGGCTCTGCTCGGAGTCGTCCATCTTGACCCGCAGGCCGGCGGCCTTCAGCTGCTTCGTCACCTCTGCCGCCCTGTCCAGCACGCCCGGTTTGTGGGCCGCAATGGGCACCACCACAACCTGGATGGGCGCCACCTTGGGTGGCAGAACCAGGCCATTGTTGTCGCCATGGGTCATGATAATGCCGCCGATGATGCGCGTAGACAGGCCCCACGAGGTCTCATGCGGGGTCTGCTGGGTGTTCTCCTTGTCGGCAAAGGAGATGCCAAAGGCCCTCGCAAACCCATCTCCAAAATAGTGGGAGGTACCGGACTGCAGCGCCTTGTGGTCGTGCATCATGCACTCGACCGTATAGGTGTTCTCTGCACCGGCAAATTTCTCCTTCTCCGTCTTGACGCCGCGGATCACCGGCATGGCCAGGTAGTTCTCACAGCAGTCGGCATAGACC
>JAHZEE010000219.1 GCA_019421975.1 Clostridiales bacterium
GGCGGAGATCTACCGGACCGGCCGGGGCTCGGTCAAGCTCCGCGCCAAGTACCGCTATCTCAAGGCGGAGAACCTGATCGAGATCTACGAGATCCCCTATACGACGACCTGTGAGGCCATCATCGACAAGGTCTCCGAGCTCATCAAGGCCGGGAAAATCCGCGAGATCTCCGACATGCGCGATGAGAGTGACCTCTCGGGCCTGAAGCTCACCATCGACCTCAAGCGCGGCGCAGAGCCGGACAAGCTGATGCAGAAGCTCTTCCGCGCCACCCCGCTCATGGACTCGTTTGCGTGCAACTTCAACATCCTGATCGCCGGGATGCCCCGCGTGATGGGGGTGCGGGAGATTCTGGAGGAGTGGAGCGCCTGGCGCATGGAGTGCGTGCGCCGCCGCGTCCACCACAATCTGCAGAAAAAGCGGGACAAGCTGCACCTGCTCCGGGGCCTGGGCAAGATCCTGCTGGACATCGACAAGGCCATCTCCATCATCCGCGAGACGGAGACGGAGGCGGAGGTGGTGCCGAACCTCATGATCGGCTTCGGCATCGATGAGGTTCAGGCCGAGTATGTGGCGGAGATTAAACTGCGCAATATCAACAAAGAATATATTCTCAAGCGGTTGGAGGAGACGGAATCCCTGGAGGCGGAGATCCGGGACCTGGAGGATATCCTGGCCCACACGAGCCGGGTCCGGGAGATCATCATTGGGGAGCTGAAGCAGACCGCGCAGAAATACGGCCAGCCGCGCAGGACCACGCTGGTCTTTGCCCACGAGGCGGCGCCGGAGCCGGAGGAGCAGGCGCCGGACTATCCGGTCACCCTGTTTCTGTCCCGGGAGGGATATTTCAAAAAGATCACGCCCCAGTCCCTGCGGATGTCCAGCGAGCAGAAGTTCAAAGAGGGCGATTGCCTGGCGGCGAGCTTTGAGGCCAACAACCGCGACGAGCTGCTGATTTTTACCGACCGCTGCCAGGTCTATAAGGTCAGGTGTCACGAGTTCGAGGACAGCAAGGCCTCGGTGCTGGGGGACTACCTGCCGGCCAAGCTCGGCATGGAGGAGGGAGAGGGCGTTGTGGGCCTCTGCCTGCCGGGGGACTACCAGGGCAGCCTGCTGTTCTTCTACGAAAACGGCAAGGTGGCCAAGGTGGCGCTTGCGGCCTATGACACCAAGTCCAACCGCCGCCGCCTGACCGGCGCCTACAGTGACAAGAGTCCGCTGCGCGCCATGCTGACGCTGCGGGAGGATGCGGAGATCGTACTCTACTCCGCAGGCGGCCGGGCGGTCATCTTCTCGTCTGCCATGCTCGCCTCAAAGGTCACGAGAAGCACGCAGGGCGTGGCGGTGCTCACCTTAAAAAAGAACGACCGGCTGGAGCGGGCGGCGCTGCTGTCCCAGACGCCGATCTCCCAGCCCGCCCGCTATCGGGCCAGGGCCATTCCGTCGGCCGGCATGATTCTCAAGGACGCCGGTACCGACCAGATTTCGATGGAGCTGTAACAGGATTGGAGGAGTGCAGAATGCCAAAAAAGACCCGGTCCATTGTGCTGGACATCTGCCTGATTCTGCTGGGGGGATTCTCCTTTGCAGTGGGCTTCGCCCTGTTTTTAGAGCCGTACCAGATCAACGGCGGCGGTGTGGCGGGCCTGGCGATGGTATTCTGCACGCTGACCCAGATCTCCTCCACCGGCGTGGTGACCATGGTGGTCAATGTCCCGCTCTTTCTGGCGGGATACAAGCGGCTGGGAAAACGATTTTTCTTCGGCTCGCTGTTGGGGACGGTCAGCAGCTCCGTGCTGCTGGATGTGCTGCTGGCCTATGTGCCGCATGTGCAGACGGAGCCGCTGCTGGCGGCCCTGTTCGGCGGCATCCTGGTCGGCTTTGGCTGCGGCCTGATGCTCTCGCGCAACGGCTCGTCCGGCGGCGTGGACATCATGGTCCGGCTGCTCAAGCAGAAGTTCCGCAACATGTCCGCCGGCAAGCTGATGCTGTCGATCGATCTGGTGATCATCGCCATCACAGGCATCGCGTTTCAGGATCTCAACAAGGCCCTCTACAGCATGGTGGCGCTCTATGTCTCCTCGATTGTGCTCGACGGCGTGGTCTACGGCTTCGACTACTCCAAGGTGGCCATCATCATCTCGGACGACTATGAGCAGGTAGCGGAGGCGCTGACCACCCGGCTCTCCCGCGGCGTGACCTTTCTGCAGGGCCAGGGCGCCTATACCGGCAGCGAAAAGCGGGTCATCCTGTGCGCGATCAAGCGCCAGCAGATGGCGGAGCTGAAGGAGATCGTCACCCAGATCGATCCCGATGCATTCATTATTCTGCAAGAGGCGCATCAGATCCTGGGCGATGGATTTGACCGCTATTCAAAAAATGCACTTTGAGGGGAGTGGCTCGGATGTACCGTGGATCCATTGGCGTGCTGCTGGGCCTTCTCTGCCTGGCGCTGAGCGGCTGCAGCCTGGCGCAGACAGAGTACCAGT
>JAHZEE010000022.1:0-227 GCA_019421975.1 Clostridiales bacterium
GGACCGCGGCCGGTATCAGGTGGTGGCGGCCGGGACGACCGGTTCCGCCCGGCGGCTCGTGGGCGCCATGGTGGGCGCCAGCGTCATCAAAAATGAGATCACGGCCCACGCCATCGGCACCATGGCGCTCTACCCCCAGGTCCGGACGATCTTCGAGATCGGGGGCCAGGACTCCAAGATCATCCTGGTGGAGCACGGCGTGGTGGTGGACTATGCGATGAACACCC
>JAHZEE010000022.1:237-6554 GCA_019421975.1 Clostridiales bacterium
CACCCTCTGTGCGGCCGGAACCGGATCCTTTCTGTCCAGTCAGGCCCACCGGCTCGGCGTGGAGGTGGAGGAGTTCGGCAGGATCGCGCTGACCAGCACCCATCCGACGCCGATTGCCGCGCGCTGCACGGTGTTCGCCGAGTCCGATTTGGTCCACAAGGCGCAGGTGGGGCACAAAAAGGAGGACATCATCGCCGGGCTGTGCCACGCGGTGGTGGACAATTACCTGAACAATGTGGGAAAGGGAAAGCGGATTGTGCCGCCCATCGTCTTTCAGGGCGGCGTCAGCAAAAATGTGGGCGTGGTACGGGCCTTTGAGGAGGCGACCGGACAGCAGATTCATGTGGATCCCAACGGCCAT
Source organism: Clostridiales bacterium (assembly GCA_019421975.1). GTDB lineage: Bacteria > Bacillota > Clostridia > Oscillospirales > Oscillospiraceae > CAKTFW01. The sequence goes on from JAHZEE010000022.1 coordinate 599, forward strand.
TTGACAGGCGCCTTTGGCGTGGCCATTTTGGCGCGGGGCGCAAAGCTGCGCAGACCGTTTGACTTTCAGATGGTCGACCGGCCGTTTGTCACCCGGGAGGTCCTCTGCGGCAAGTGCGCCAACCACTGCGAGGTCCTCTGCGTCTATGAGGGGGCAGAGCTGCTCGACGCCTGGGGCAACAAGTGCGAGCGGGGCGAAATCCGCGCCTGAGAAAGAGAAAGCGTTTCAGCCAAAGACAATGTAAACCCCAGGTTAGCAGAACGGCCGCGGCGGTTGGTGGCGTGAAGGGCGCCCCTTCTGCTACACTGTTTTACAGAAGGAGGGGAGCGCCATGACCATTGGGACCAGAATCGCCCAGAAGCGGAAGGAGCGGGCGCTGTCACAGGAGGCGCTGGGCGCAGAACTGGGGGTCTCCCGACAGTCGATCTACAAATGGGAAAATGATGTGAGCATCCCGGAGATCGACAAGCTCATCGCCATGAGCCGCCTGTTCGGCGTGACGGTGGGCTGGCTGCTGGGGGTGGAGGACCAGGAGAATCCGGTGCAGCAGGACAGCCGGGATGCAGAGCTGGATGAGACCCAGTTGAAGATGGTGCAGACCATTGTCGACCAGTATTTGGCGGCCCGGCCGGTGCAGCACAAAAAGTGGCAGAGATTCGGCATCGCACTTGCAGCTTTGGCTCTGGTGGCGGTGATGCTGCACTTTTCCAGAGATCTGGAGCAGATCCAGCACAACTATGAGTCCCTGCAGAGCTCTGTCTATCGCATAGACGAATCTGTCGGCTACCAGATCGACAGCATTACGGGCCAGGTGGAGACCATCCTGCAGGCGCAGAACAGCCTGGTGGCGGACTTTGACCTGTCCCAGCCGGAGATCGACGGCGCGGACAGCACTGTCACCTATACCATCACGGTGACGCCAAAGACCTACCTGCCGGGAATGCAGGCGCAGCTTTTGGCGGAGAGCGATGGTGCGGCGACCACAGCCGATGCAACCCTTGGAGAGAACCAGACCTTCACGGGCCGGATCACCTGCCCGCTGTCCAACCAGATCAACCTGAAGGTGAACTTTCTGACGGGAGAGAAGCAGGAGCAGCAGTTGCTCAAGGCGGTCAGCGGCCTGTACGACAGCACGCTGCCCGAGGCGCCGAGCCTGTTAGCAGAGCAGCTAGATGGGATCACCCTGCGGGACGACGGCACGGTCGTGCTGGAGACCGACGCCTATCTGCCGGTGCGCAGAAAGGATTCCAGCACTGCCGCCGCTGCGGGCGGGACCGCGCCTGCGGAGATTGCCTCGCTGCAGGTGGGGCTGTTCTGCAACAGAGAGCTGGTGGCCTGGGCCGAGCCCTGCGAACAGCCGTCAAGCTACAGTGGGTTTGAGGACTATGCGTTTTATACAGTGCCGCCCATGGAGCTGCCGGGCGGCGCCGGAGACTTCTATGTGAGTGCGGCCCTGATCTGTGACACATTTGGACGGCAGTACATCACCTGCGGCGACGCATGGTGCTTTGATGAGACGGGCGCCCTCAAACAGTGGATGTGGGTGGATGAGGACGGATTTACTGCACTGTATGGGCAAAATTGGATGTGCGCCGGCCCTGTGGAGGGATGGACCCTGGTGTGAGTACACCAAAGCAAACGAAATAGAGTTCAAAAGCGGCATGGCCAAAAGGGCATGCCGCTTTTCATCGATTTTGCCGCTTGACAAAGTTTAATTTAATAATTATAATTAGAATAATTCTAAAAGATAGTTGGGCGTGATCCAAATGAGAAGAAATGCGGCGCTGATCCTGGAGATCATTGACCACTCCCGGGAGCACCTGACGGCAGAGGAGATCTATCTGCGCCTGAAAGCACAGGGGGCCAAGGCGGTGCTGGCCACCGTCTACAACAATCTGGCAGACCTGTATACACAGGGCCTCATCCGGAAGGTCTCCGTAGAGGGGTGCCCGGATCGTTATGACAGAATGGAACGGCACGACCATCTGGTGTGCCGGCGGTGTGGAAAGCTGTCCGATATCATGCTGGAGGATCTGACACAGAAGCTGGAACAGAGCGTGGGCATCCAAATTCTCTCCTACGATTTGAAGATCAGCTATCTCTGTGAGGACTGCCGGCGCAAAGAGCAGCAGGAGGATTGACGGCCAATCCGCGCAAAAGCGGTGCGGCGGTAGAGATATCAATCGATTTGGAAGACAGTAAAACTTGAAAGGAGCGTCTGTTATGAGCAAGTGGAAATGTAAAGTGTGTGGGTACATCTATGAGGGGGCGTCTTTGCCGGAGGACTTTGTCTGCCCGGTCTGCAGGCAGCCGGCCTCGGCCTTTGAGAAGCTGGAGGAGGCAAAATCCGGCGGAAAGTATGCCGGGACGCAGACAGAGAAGAACCTGAAGGCCGCCTTCTCCGGTGAGTCTGAGGCGAGAAACAAGTACACCTACTTCTCCTCTGTGGCCAAGAAGGAGGGCTACGAGCAGATCGCCGCCCTGTTCCTCAAGACCGCTGAGAATGAGCGGGAGCACGCAAAGATGTGGTTCAAGGAGCTCAACGGCATTGGAAACACCGAGGAGAATCTGCTCCATGCCGCCGAGGGCGAGAACTACGAGTGGACAGACATGTACGAGGGCTTTGCCCAGACTGCCGAGCAGGAGGGCTTTGCAGAGCTGGCGGCCAAGTTCCGGATGGTGGGCGAGGTTGAGCGGCACCATGAGGAGCGGTACCGGGCGCTGCTGAACAATGTGGAGACGGCGAGCGTGTTTGCCAAGAGCGAGGTCAAGGTCTGGGAATGCCGGAACTGCGGCCATATCGTCGTCGGCACGCAGGCGCCGGAGGTCTGCCCGGTGTGCAGTCACCCTCAGAGCTATTTTGAGGTTCACGCAGAGAACTATTGAGATCACCAGAGTAAGAAAAAGGCGGCACACGGAACCCCGTGTGCCGCCTTTTACGCTGCAATCAGGCATCGAGCTTCAGATCACCCTCTTTGATCCACCCGATCCTGCGGCAGATGAGGCCAAAGGCCCAGGTGAGTACGCCGGGGAGAATGAAGCAGATCAGCGCCATGGCAATCCAGTCGGTGGCGGTGATGGCGGCCTTTGCGCCGGAGGCCACATCGCTGACCCAGCCGGTATAGACGCCGATGGGGCCCACCAGACCGCAGGTGCCCATGCCGGAGGAGACCGGCGCGCCATTCATCTGAAAGTGAAACAGGCAGGTGGCAAGCGGTCCTGTGATGGCCGAGGCGGCAATGGCCGGCAGCCAGATTCTGGGGTTGCGGACGATGTTGCCCATCTGCAGCATGGAGGTTCCGATGCCCTGGCTGACCAGGCCGCCCCAGCGGTTTTCCCGAAAGGACAGGATGGCAAAGCCCACCATGTTGGCGCAGCAGCCGGCCACCGCCGCGCCGCCGGCGAGGCCTGTGAGGCCGAGCGCTGCACAGATGGCGGCGGAGGAGATGGGCAGTGTCAGCGCGATGCCGATGGTGACAGAGACCAGAATTCCCATCCAGAACGGCTGCAGGTCAGTGGCCCACATGATAAAGGTGCCGACCGCGCTGGCGGCTGCCCCCAGGGCCGGCGCCCACCAGGCGGACAGCGCAACACCGATACCGATGGTGACCAGCGGTGTGACCAGCAGATCGACCTTGGTCTCCTTGGAGACCGCCTTGCCGAACTCGGCTGCAAAGATGGCCACAAACAAAACGGCCAGCGGGCCGCCGGCCCCGCCCAGTGCGTTGGAGGCAAAGCCCACGGTAATCAGGGAGAACAGCACCAGCGGCGGGCAGCGCAGCGCATAGCCGATGGCGACTGCCATGGCAGGGCCGCTCATGGCGCTGGCCAGGCCGCCCACGGTGTACTCCTTTTCTGCGATGGTGGCGATGGTCTGTGTCAGAAAGCCGATGTGGAACTGGGTTCCCACCGTGTCAATGATGGTGCCGATGAGCAGTGAGCAGAATAGGCCCTGCGCCATGGCGCCGAGGGCGTCAATTCCATACCGCTTGGCTGAAATTTCGATATCCTTCCGCTTGAGAAACGCGCGGAACCGGCCCGGAGAAGCTGCCTGTTTCATCTGTTTATCCCCTTCTGAAAAAAGAAGTCCGTACATATGTCATGACATATGTACGGACTCATTATACAGACTCGGCGAAAAATGTCAACTCTTTTTTCCACCTGCAGGGATACAGGAGAAAAAACACTACGCCTCCAGCAGCATACCGGCCTGGCGCAGCGCGGCCTGGACCCGTTCAAAGGCGGCTTCGCTGGGGCAGATCAGGGTATGCAGGTGGATCCCCTCTGTGAGCTGGGACAGCGGCGGAGTATCCCTGGCGCGTTCAATAAACTGGGCCACATCATAGCGGTTGTGCAGCTGAAGTGAGCCGGTGAGCTGGCCGTAGATGGGGTGCTCAACGATGACATCGAGCACCGTACAGCCGTTGTCGACCAGAATGTTGAGCTCCGCTTCCATCTGTTCCCGGCTGTGCACACAGGCCACCGTTTTGAGAAGCCCCTGGGCGGCGCGCTGCAGCAAATAACCGCGCGGCGTGGCCAAAATCTGATGGCCAGAGGCGCGCAGCAGCGCGATATCCCCCACGATGATCTGGCGGCTGGCGCCCAGCTGTGCGGCAAACCGGGAGGCGGAGATAGGGCCCTGCGCAGCCTGGAGCTGGGCGAGGATCTGGCTGCGGCGCTGTTCTGCGTTCAAGATAAGTCCCCCTTAGGCGTGGTGTTTGAGCAGATCCATCTTGATGTTGTAGAGCTTCTGGGACAGATCGACATAGTAGGTGTGGGGATTGTCAAACCGCTTGACCTCATCCCACAGGGTGTCCACCTGCGCCAGGCAGTAGCTCCGGATCTCATCGAGCGTGGGCAGAGCGTAGACCAGCTTTCCTGCCCGGAAGATGGGCTCCTGAAGCTCCCTGGCTGTAAAGTTGTGCACGGTCTTGGTTTTCCAGGTGGCCTCCGGATCAAAGATGGTGAGGTCCTTGGAGTCATCGAGCACCTCGTCATAGACACACAGATAGTCTGCAATGGCCTTTCCGGTGTCGTTGCCATAGAGGCGATAGAACTTTTTAAAGTGCGGATTTGTGATTTTGGTAGTGTTTTCACTGATTTTGATCTTGGGCTCGATGGTGCCGTCCTCCCGTTCAATGGCGGCCAGCTTGTACACGCCGCCGAAGACCGGCTCGGACTTGGCGGTGATGAGCCGCTCACCCACGCCAAAGCAGTCGATGCAGGCGCCCTGATGCAGAAGATCCTGGATGAGATACTCGTCAAGGGAGTTGGAGACTGTGATTTTACAGTCGGTCCAGCCGGCCGCGTCGAGCATCTTGCGCGCCTGGCGCGTCAGATAGCCCAGATCGCCGGAGTCGAGGCGAATGCCGCAGTGGGTGATGCCGCGGGGCTTTAGCACCTCATTGAAGGCACGGATGGCGTCGGGGATGCCGCTTTTCAGGGTGTTGTAGGTGTCTACGAGCAGAGTGGCGTTTTCCGGGTAGATCTCGCAGTATGCCTTGAACGCCTCATACTGGGAGTCAAACATCTGAACCCAGGCATGGGCCATGGTACCGCCGGCGGCCACGCCGAAGAGCTGATCGGAGATGGTACAGGCGGTGCCGGCGCAGCCGCCGATGTAGGCAGCGCGGGCGCCCAGAACGGCCCCGTCCGCCCCCTGGGCCCGGCGGGAGCCAAACTCCAGCACCGTTCGTCCCTCGGCGGCGCGGACGACGCGGTTTGCCTTGGTGGCAATCAGACTCTGATGATTGAGCGCGAGCAGCAGATAGGTCTCGATGAGCTGCGCCTCAATGGCGGGCGCGCGCACCGTGAGAATGGGCTCCCGCGGAAAGACCGGCGTGCCCTCAGGTACCGCATAGATATCACCTGTGAAGTGAAATTCGGAGAGATATGCCAAAAAGTCCTCGTCGAACATATTCCGGCTGCGCAGGTAGGCGATGTCGTCCGCGTCAAA
>JAHZEE010000022.1:6564-14025 GCA_019421975.1 Clostridiales bacterium
CCGGCTGCGATGGCAAAGCCGCCGCCGTCGGGAATATTGCGGAAGAACACATCGAAATAGGTCATGCGGTCCTTCAGGCCGCGCTTGAAATAACCGTGGCTCATGGTCATTTCATAGAAGTCAAAGAGCATCGAGAGATTGCCGTTATTCATACCATCACCCCAACAGGTTTTGAGCGTTGTTCCAATTATAGAACCTAAAATCTCAACAAGCAACCATTTTTTTGACATTTTTCGGAAGAAAAACTATAATAAACTTTGATGAACAGGGGGAAACTCTGAACAGAAAGGAGTGCGTTTTATGGAAATTCAAGTTGGCGCGCGCGCAGAGGCGACGGCGCTGGTATCCCGGGAGATGTCAGCCAAGGAGGTGGGCTCCGGCTCGCTTTTGGTGCTGGGTACGCCCTGGATGGTGGCTGTGATGGAGCGGGCCGCCTGCAACTGTCTGGGGCCGTTTTTGGAGGAGGGCAAGTCCACAGTGGGCGCCATGCTCCAGATCACCCATGACAAGCCCACCCCGGTGGGCATGGAGATCCGCGCCGAGGCGGAGGTGACGGCGGTAGAGGGCAGAAAGATCACCCTCTCGCTCAAGGCCTTCGACGAAAAGGGACAGATCGGCGCCGGCACCCATGTCCGGGTGCTGATCGACGACGAGCGGTTTTTGCAGAAGGCATACGACAAGCTGTAAAGCCAAAGACAGCCCCGACGGTAGGTTGTACCGTCGGGGCTGTTTTGATTCAGGCATTGCAGCGGTTCAGAAGCGTCTCCCACTTTTCATCCACATATTTCTGCGCCTCGGCAATCAGATGCTCATTGCCGGGCTTGAAACAGTGCTTGAAGCGGCCCTGCAGCCGCATGAACTCCTCCACCGGAAGCTTGTTCTTCGGCTTATAGTTCAGGCGCCACTGGCCGTGCTCCACCTCATACAGCGGCCAGACGCAGGTCTCCACCGCCATCTTGCAGACGATGGCCAGATCCTCCGCCGGATACTGCCAGCCGCGGGGGCAGGGGGCCAGAATGTTCACAAAGCAGGCGCCGGGGGTGTAGATGGCCTTGCGGGCCTTCTCGTGGAAGTCTTTGAAATTGCCGATGAAGGTCGTCTGGGCCGCATAGGGGATCTCATGGGCCGCCAAAATGGCTGTGAGGTCCTTTTTGTTCTGGGTTTTGCCATCGGATTCAGCGCCGATGGGGGTGGTGGTGGCGTTGGCATAGCGGGGGGTGGCGGACGAGCGCTGGATACCGGTGTTCATATAGGCCTCGTTGTCATAGCAGAAGTAGACCATGTCGTGGTTGCGCTCCATGGCGCCCGACAGGGACTGAAAGCCGATGTCGTAGGTGCCGCCGTCGCCGCCGATGGTGATAAATTTAAAGTTGTCCTGCACCTTTCCCTTTTTCCGCAGCGCCCGGTAGGCGGCCTCTGCGCCGCTGGCAGTGGCGGCCGCGTTCTCGAAGGCGGAGTGGATGTAGCTGTCCTCCCAGGCGGTGTAGGGATAGAGGAAGGAGGAGACCTCCAGGCAGCCGGTGGCATTGGAGATGACCGCTTTGTCCTCCGGGTCCATGGCCCGCAGAATGCCGCGGCAGGCAATGCCAGCGCCGCAGCCGGCGCACAGCCGGTGGCCGCCCACAAAGCGCTCCGGCTTGGCAAGCTCCTGCTTCAGATTGTATGCCATATCACTGCACCTCCCGTTCGCGCTGGCCCATGTGGGTATAGATGGGGCCAGTTTCCCCTGTGGCTGCGATGGCCTGCAGCCGGCTGTAGACGCGCAGGACATCTGCCACCGCGCAGTCCCGGCCGCCAAGGCCATAGACGATATTGATAAGCTTGGGCCGGCTGGGCAGATCGTAGCAGGCTGAGCGGGTCTCGGCAAAGACCGGCCCGCCGCAGCCGGAGAAGCCCTCGGACTTGTCCATGACCGCCACGGCCCTGACCTGGCTGAGCGCCTGCGCCAGCTCCTCTGCCGGGAAGGGACGGAACACGCGCAGCTTTACAAGGCCGGCCCGGACGCCCTGCTCCCGCAGCTGATCCACCGCCACCTTGGCCGTGCCGGCGGTGGAGCCGATGAGAACGACGGCGATCTCCGCGTCCTCCATCCGGTAGGCCTCAAAAAAGCCGTATTTTCGGCCGAAGGTCTTTTCAAAGTCAGCCGCCACATCCAGAATCACCTGCCTGGCGTTCTGCATGGCGTGGGCCTGCTGGACCTTGTGCTCCATGTAATAGGGGCAGGTGTCATAGGGCCCGACCGCCAGCGGATTTTCGTGCTTGAGCAGATAGTGCTCCGGACGGTACTCGCCCACAAAGGCCCTCACGGCCGCGTCGTCCTCGAGCAGGATATTTTCCACCGCATGGGAGGTGATAAAGCCGTCCTGGCAGATCATGATGGGCAGCCGCACCGACGGGTGCTCGGCAATCCGCATGGCCTGCAGATAGTTGTCATAGGCCTCCTGGTTGTTCTCGGCGTAAATCTGGATCCAGCCGGCGTCCCGTGCGCCCATGGAGTCGGAGTGGTCGTTGTTGATGTTGATGGGGCCGGAGAGCGCGCGGTTGACGCAGGCCAGGGTGATGGGGAGCCGGGAGGAGGCCGCCACATAGAGCATCTCATACATGAAGGCCAGGCCGCACGAGGAGGTGGCCGTGATGGCGCGGGCGCCGGCAGCCTCAGCGCCCACACAGGCGGACATGGACGAGTGCTCGGACTCCACCGGCACAAAGACGGTGTCCACCTGCCCGTCGGCCACATACTGGGCAAAGTACTGGGGAATCTCCGTGGAAGGGGTGATGGGGAAGGCGGCAAAGACATCGGGGCTGATCTGGCGCATGGCGGTGGCGATGGCCTCATTGCCGGACAGACGGTCGCGCTTGCTCATTTACTCCAGCTCCTTTCCGAAGGAAATCGCCTCAAAGGGGCAGACCTTGTAGCAGATGCCGCACCCCTTGCAGTGGTCAAAATCGAACTCAGTCCGGCGGCCCTCAAGCACGGGGATGGAGGAATCCGGACAGTAGGGAACGCAAAGCAGGCACTGCTTGCACTGCTCCGGCTTCCAGGTGGGAATGTCGGAGCGCCATTCGCCGGTGATGGTGAGTCTGGCGGTGCCGCCCTCATAGATTTCGCCGCCCGGCGTCAAATCCTGCCAGGGGCTCTGCTCATGAATTTCAAATGCGTGGATCATCCCTCTCGGACCTCCTTCATGGACTGAATCAGGGCGTTCATGTTGCCCTCAATGACCTGGGGCTTGGTGGCAAACTTGTGCTGATAGGACGCGCGCATGTCGGCGATGAACTGCTCCGGCGGCACCACATGGCTCACATGGACAATGGCGGCCAGCATGGGGGTGTTGGGGAAGTAGCGGCCCAGACACGCCTCGGAGACCTTGCGCGCGTCGATGGTGTAGACCCGGCCCTCATAGCCGCGCAGCATGGGGCGCAGCGCATGGGGCGCGCGGGCGGAGTTGATAACAATAGCGCCCTCCGGGCTCAGGCCGTGCGTCACATCCACCGACTGCAGCAGCGTCTCATCGACCACCACCACGAAGTCCGGCTGATAGATGTTGGAATGGACGGAGCAGGGGGTGTCGCTGATGCGGTTGTAGGCCGTGATCGGCGCGCCCATGCGCTCCGGGCCGTATTCCGGGAAGCCCTGGACATACTTGCCAGAGGCAAACGCGGCGTCGGCCAACAGCAGGCACGCGGTCTTGGCGCCCTGGCCGCCGCGGCCGTGCCAACGGATTTCTGTCATTTGATTCATAACTGCCATCTCCTCCTTCGGTCGTGCGGGGAAATAAAAAACCCGCCCCTTTGTAAAAGGGCGAGTGCAAAATGCAATCGTTGTACCACCTGTTACTGCATACTGACATATGCGCTCCGGATAACGGGGGAAACCGTCATAGCCTACTGCCTGTGCAAGCGAGGGTTTGGCCTGAAGCTCAGGAGTGATCTTCGGTTCTGCCGTACTGCTGCCGGGCTTACACCGTCCCCGGCTCGCTGTGAGGTTCTGACAGAGCGTACTTTCTCCCTCATCGCTGTTTGTCTTATTTGTAGTATAGTATAGGCGCGAAACAGACGGTTGTCAACAGCAGAATTCTCACAAAAAGCCTGGAAATTTTTTGCGAAATTTAATTCAAGCGTACAAAACAGAGGGGAACTGTGCTATAATGCGGTTACAAACGCTGCCCGAGGGAGGATTGCATATGGAAGCGAATTTATTTGACAATGAGCAGGTACTGGCCTGGCTTCGGTACTTTTCAGAAAATGCGAATCTGGATTTGGCGCGGGTTAAAATCCTGGATATCACCCGAAAAAACAAGAATCTGCTGCCGACGGTGCTGTCCAACCGGTCGGTCTTGGTCTTTACGGACGCCGGTCACCCGCAGATTTTCTACGATCTCTGGGACGCCGGACTTGGCAGCTGTGAGATCTGGTACAACGAGGGCTCGGAGCCCTGCGGCCCCATCAAGCACGACAAGCTCAGGGATATGATCAACCGGGGCATCAACGCCTCGGCCGCCATGCTGGTGATAAATCCGGAGGCCCGCTCCACTTACCACATCGGCATTGACAACCAGAACTTCTCGTCTGGCTCCATCCACTATGTGGGCAGCGAGATCCGGGCGGTTATCATGAACAAGCTCCATGTGGAGCTGCAGGACTCCATTCTCACGGGCAGCGCCGCCAGCATCGCAGTGGAGGCGGCCATGATCGCCAACGAGGGCAGCGTCATTGCGGTGGAATACGAGCAGCGCGACCGGGACACCATGGAGGAAAATATCACGAAGTTCGGCCTTCAGAATGTGACGGTGCTGCCGCAGATCACGGAGCAGACCATGCAGGGCCTGCCGGTGCCGCGGCTGGCATTTCTGGTGGCCTCGGCGCATGTGGAAGATGAGATCCGCTGCCTTCTGAAGATCAACCCCCAGATGCAGTTCGTGTTTTATACCCTGAGCTTTGAGTGGCTCTCCAAGCTGCCGCAGATTTTGAAGGCGTGTGGCCGGGAGCAGCTGGAGGTACTGCAGGTCCAGATCTCCAAGCTCAACGCCAAAAACACATTTGACATTCAGCCGGCCCCGTGGATCCTCTCCACAGAACCGCAGGAGGCGTGACAAAACGCCGCCAGGCCATTGGCCTGGCGGCGTTTGATTCAGTCCAGCTCCTGCCGGCCCTCCAGCGCGCGCAGCAGTGTCACCTCATCGGCGTACTCCAGCTGGCTGCCGACGGGGATGCCGTAGGCCAGCCGCGTCACCCGCACGCCCAGCGGGCGCAGCAGGCGCGACAGATACATGGCCGTGGCCTCGCCCTCGGTGTCCGGATTGGTGGCCATGATGACCTCCGCCACCGTCCCGCCGGAGACGCGGTTCAGCAGCTCCCGGATCCGGATGTCGTCCGGCCCCATGTGGTTGAGGGGCGAGATGACACCATGGAGCACATGGTACACACCGCGGTACTCCCGTGCCCGCTCCATGGCCATCACATCCCGCGGCTCTGCGACCACGCAGATGGTGGCATGGTCCCTGCGGTCGTCGTCACAGATGGAGCACACCGGCAGGTCCGTGAGATTCTGACAGATCGGGCAGCAGTGGATGGCCGAGCGCGCCTGGACGATGGCGTCGGCAAAGGCCTGGGCCCGCTCCGGCGGCAGGTTTAAAAGGTGAAACGCCAGACGCTGGGCGGTCTTGCCGCCGATGCCGGGCAGTTGGGCAAACTGCTCCGTCAGACGCTCCAGCGCGGCGGGATAGCTCTGCATGGGTTACAGCAGCCCCCCGAGGTTGAGTCCGCCCGTCAGCTTCTGCATGGAGGTGGCGGCGTCTGCATCCGCCTTGCGCATGGCCTCGTTGACGGCGGCAACCACCAGGTCCTGCAGCATCTCCACATCCTCCGGATCCACAGCCTCCGGATCGATGGCGATGGAGACCAGTTCGTGCTTGCCGTTGACGCTGGCGGTGACCACGCCGCCGCCGGCGGTGGCCTCATAGGCCTTGGTCTCCATCTCCTGCTGCATCTTCAGCATCTCCTGCTGCATTTTCTGTGCCTGCTTCATCATGTTCATGTTCATGCCGCCGCCCATGGGGCCGCCGCGGAATCCGCCTTTTGCCATGAAAAAATCACTCCTTATTTGATATCAAAAAGTTCGCTGTGCTTCTGGCCGAAGGCCAGCAGATCGTCGAATGAGCCGCCCTGTGCGGCTTTTTTTTCGGTCGGAAGCGTCAGCTTGACCGAGACAGGGTGTCCCAGCATTGCCGTGGCTGCGTCCTGAAAGATCTGATCCATATGAATCCGCTGCAGCTGCTGCAGCAGGATCGGGGATTGGGCTGTCACCAGGAGCTGGTCCTGCTGCAGCTCACCGCTCAGCCCGGCCAGATACATATTGGCCTGTGGGCCCATCTGCTGCCGGACCCTGGCTGTCAGATCGGTCCAAAACCCGATGGGGGCCGCCGCTGCAGCAGGTGGCGGCTGGGGGCTCGGCGCGGCAGGGGCCTCGTCCCAAGGGGGCGCATCGGCCTCGGTGTGCGGCGGTGCGTCGTCCTCCCAGGGGGGCGTCTGCGCCTCCGCGGGCGCCTGTCTGACCGGCGCGGGTGCGGCCGGGACGGCGCCGCCTGCCACCGCCTGTTCCAGCTTTTCCAGGCGCGCGCCCAGTGCAGCCGCGTCCAGCTGCAGCGCCGGATTGCACAGCTGCAGCAGGCACAGCTCCGCGTCTGTGCGGAGATTGAGGCTCCTGGAGAGCCCGGCCATCGTCTTCTGCAGAAGGTCTGTCATACGCAGCAGCTCCCCTGCGGAGAAACGGCTGCCCAGCGCCTGCAGCTCTGCGTCTGAGCTGAGGCCGGTCAGCATGTAAATACCGCTCTGGGGGGCGGTCTTTAAAATCAAGAGATCGCGGCAGAGGGCGCACAGCTCGTCAAGCATGGCGGCCGTGTCCTTGCCCGCGGCATAGAGGCTGTCAAACTGCTGCAGAACCCCGGCGGCATTGTGCGCCGCAATGGCCTGGAGCATCTGGCCGGTCTGCTGTGCGCCCGCCAGGCCCAGAGTCTGGGCAATGGACGCGGTGGTGATGGTTCCTGCCACCGCGGAGGCGCACTGGTCAAGCAGGCTCAGTGCGTCGCGCAGCGCGCCGTCGGCCAGACGGGAGAGCAGGTGCACCGCATCGGGCTCAATGTCGATCTGCTCGCGTCGGGCGATATCCTCCATCCGCCCGGCAATGTCGCTGGGGGTGAGGCGGCGGAAGGAGAACCGCTGGCACCGGGACAAAATAGTGGCCGGCACCTTGTGCAGCTCGGTGGTGGCCAGAATGAACATCAGGTGCGCCGGCGGCTCCTCGATGATCTTTAAAAGGGCGTTGAACGCCGCGGTGCTGAGCATGTGGACCTCGTCGACGATGTAGACCCGCATCCGCACCTCTGCGGGGGAGTAGATGGCGTCGTCCCGCAGAGCGCGGACCTGATCGACGCCGTTGTTGGAGGCGGCGTCGATCTCCAG
>JAHZEE010000220.1:0-2034 GCA_019421975.1 Clostridiales bacterium
TTCCCCCGCTCGGCAGTAAAATTGCGTTAAAATGCTTTGCCAGCGTGGATTTTCCACAGCCGTTGTGTCCCAGAATCGCCACAAAGCTGCCAGTCTGAATCTGCAGATTCAGGTTTTCAAAGACCGGTACTGCCGTCTCCCCCTCGTGGACCGGGTAGGAAAACGAGAGATTCCTTCCTTCAATTGCATCTTGCGCACTTTGCATATCGTTCCTCATTTCGTCCAGCGGCCCGTGGCGCCGCAGGGCAGCCGCAGCCCGGAATCCCGCACCGGCAGGCCCAGCTCTTCACAGGCTGTCGCGCCGCCAAACCGTTTTCCCACAACCGTGTCCACCAGATACCCCACAACCGAAGGCGCCAGGCCTGTGGTATAGGAATTTACCACCATAAACAGCGGATCGTCCGACAGCACGCCGGAGACCAGCTGCAAAAAGGGGTACAGATCCTTTTCCAGCTTCCAGATCTCGCCAGACGGGCCGCGTCCGTAGGAGGGCGGATCCATGATGATGGCGTCATAGCGGCGGCCGCGCTTGATCTCGCGCTCGACAAACTTGGCGCAGTCGTCTACAATCCAGCGAATGGGCCGGTCCTCCAGCCCCGAGGCGCGTGCATTCTCCCGCGCCCAGGCCACCATACCGCGCGCGGCGTCCACATGACAGACCGAAGCGCCGGCCGCTGCGGCTGCCAGGGTGGCGCCGCCTGTATAGGCAAACAGGTTTAAAACGCTCACCGGTCGTCCTGCAGATCGGATCATCTGCATGATAAAATCCCAGTTGGCCGCCTGTTCGGGAAAGACGCCCGTGTGCTTAAAATTCATCGGTTTGATCTGAAAGGTCATTGGACCATAGTGGATCTGCCAATGCTCTGGCAGATGGTGCGCCGTCCACGCACCGCCGCCGGAGCTGGAGCGCTGATAGCGCGCATCACAGGTTTTCCAATGCTCGTTGCGCCGCGGCGTGTCCCAGATGACCTGGGGATCCGGCCGCACCAGATAATAGTCTCCCCAGCGCTCCAGCTTTTCACCCGCTGAGGTGTCCAGCACTTCATACTCTGTCCATTGATCGGAAAGCCACATCGGCACCGCTCCTTATCCTTTTACGCTGTTTCGTCTCCTCCAGACGCCGGCTGTTCTGTGGGCGTCTGCGCTCCGTCCGGGTTCGCCGGCTGTTCCGGATTTTCCGGATCGGTTGTCTGTCCCTCATCCGGCGGGGCGGGGTTCTCCGGATCGACCACCATGTCGTTGGGATCCTCCGGTTCCGGCGGCAGGATGCTCTCAGCCGTATGTATTTTACAGGGCTGGTTGACCGGATCTGCAACATTGGATGCCCCCGGATACATCCCGTCGGGGACATTGCCATCATAGACATACTGCTGGTCCGAGACCACAATGCCGGACCGGCCAAAATAGCGGGAAATGCTCAGCATTCCGACCTTGGTCACGGTATTGCCCTCCACCTGACTGCAGAACTCATTGGCCACATGCTTCGACTCCGTACACCAATCCACCGGCACATGGGCTGTGCAGCGCTGGGTCGGCACATCATCGCTGGCAAATTCACCGGAGGCCACCCGGCTTCCGCGCACATCCTTCTGGCACCACTCGGTTGCCAGCATACCGGAATCTCTGCAGTAAGAGGCAGAGACAATATTGGACGGTTTCGTAAAGTCCTGATACTCCAGGCCCTCATGGACCAGCGCCATCACCTTCTGCCAAAGTGCCGCTGCCGGGTTTGTGGAGCTGTTGGTGAGGATGACCTCCTCCGGGCTGTCATAGCCGCACCAGACCGCCGCCGTGTAATACGGCGTAAAGCCGGCAAACCAGCGATCATGGTCCGAATCTGTTGTACCTGTTTTACCCGCGACCTCCATATTGGGGATCTTGGCCGGGCTGCCGGTGCCGTACTGCACCGCATAGTGCAGCATGTCCGTCATATACCATGCCGCCGTGGCGTCCCTGGCCTGTACGGTCTCCTGGGTGTTGTCCAAAATCACATTGCCGCTGGCATCTACAACCTTGGTGTAGGTCCGCGGCTGG
>JAHZEE010000220.1:2044-2465 GCA_019421975.1 Clostridiales bacterium
GGTATGTGCCGCCATTGACAAAGGTGGCGTACGCCGCTGTCATCGCCTCTACGGTGACACCGTGGGTCAGGCTGCCAAGTGCCAGCGGAGAGAGCGCCGCGTCTGTATAGCCCTGTCCGTTGATATACTCCTCCGAGACCAGCGTGGAAAAGCCCATCCGATCCTTTGCAAAGGTATAGGCATACTCCGGCGTGACCTCAGAGACGATTTTGACCGCCACCGTATTGAGCGAACGGGAGACGGCGTCCCTGACAGGCACCAGACCGCTGTAGTAGTTGTTCTGATTCTTCGGCCAGATCCCGCTGCCGTCCGAGGTGTACGGCGTGTCGTCCAGAATGGAGTTGGGGGTGATGAGGCCCAGCTCCAGGGCCGGCGCATAGACTGTGACAGGCTTGATGGCAGAACCCGGAGAGAGCAGACT
>JAHZEE010000221.1 GCA_019421975.1 Clostridiales bacterium
GGTATGGAGAGCGCTTTGAGATCAAGCTTGGGAGCACCGAGAATCTCTCCTATAAGATTCAGTACCTTCAGGCGGTGCTGGAAAACCTCAATGAGAGCCAGAGCGGCGTGATCGATTTGACTTTTGAGACGGAAACCGTGGCGAGATTCCTTCCCTGGTGACAGATTCCAGCGGAAATACGCATTTTTATGCACGCTTACTATTGACCGGCGTGGAAAATCGCGATAGAATACAAATATATATATTTTGGCTTACTATCTGCAAAAGAGCTTGCATGGGAATAAATTACAGGAGGATGTACAATGCCTGAGATGAATGAAGACAAAGTTGTAAATATTAAAGTGATCGGCGTTGGCGGTGCTGGCAACAATGTTGTCAACCGGATGATCAGTGCGGGAATTGAGGGCGTGGAGTTTTTGGTGGTAAACACCGACCGGCAGGACCTCAATAAATCCAAGTGCGAAAATAAGATCCAGATTGGTGAAAAGCTGACCGGCGGCATGGGCGCAGGCTCCAAGCCGGAGATCGGGCAGAAATCCGCCGAAGAGAGCCGCGCTGCCATCGCAAAGTGCCTGGAGGGCGCAGACATGGTCTTTATCACGGCCGGCATGGGCGGCGGCACCGGCACCGGCGCGGCGCCGATTATCGCAGACCTCGCCCGCGAGGCGGGCATCCTGACGGTCGGCGTTGTGACGAAGCCCTTCAAGTTTGAAGGCGCCAACCGGATGCGTCAGGCCGAGAGCGGCGTGGCCGCTCTGAGCGCAAAGGTCGACTCCCTGGTCATCATTCCCAACGACCGCCTCAAATATGTGACCGATCAGAAGATCACCTTTGCCAACGCATTTGGCATTGCAGATGATGTGCTGAAGCAGGCAGTTACCTCCATCTCCGAACTGGTCAGCTATTCCGACCGCGTGATTATCAACCTGGACTTTGCGGATGTCTCCGCGATTATGCGCAACGCGGGCCGGGCCCACATGGGCATTGGCGTGGCCTCCGGCAAGGAAAAGGCGGAGCAGGCAGCCGCCGCGGCAGTCTCCAGCCCGCTGCTGGAGACCTCGATCAACGGCGCAACGGGCGTGCTGATCAATGTGACCGGCTCGGCCGATCTGGGCCTGGACGATGTGGAGACCGCCGCCAATATTGTCATGGAAGCAGCAGATCCGGATGCAAATATCATCTTTGGCGCAGCCTTTTCTGAGGAATTTGAAGATCAGATGCGCGTCACTGTGATCGCGACAGGCTTTGACGAGAAAGCGGCGGCACCGAGCACCGGCGCGTTTACCCAGGCCGGGGATAAGGCGAAGGACAAAGCCTCTGCGCCGATTTCGGATGATGACTGGGATAAGGAACTGTTCGATATTTTCAATAAGAAATAAGTGATCCTGCGGCGTATCCATCTTGGATACGCCGCTTTTTACACGCCAAAAGGCGGCAGAGTGCAAAAAATAGCTCCCACCATCGGTGGGAGCTGTTTTTTATCGGTGCAGAATTTCGTGGCGCTTGGGGCCGGTTGAGACGGTCTTGATGGGGACGCCCAGCTCCTGCTCCAGAAATAGAACATAGTCCTGTGCCTGCTTGGGAAGATCTGTCCACGCTGTGACACCCCGCAGATCACATTTCCAGCCGGGCAGCGTCGTATAGACCGGCTTTGCGCGGTTGAGAAGCGGCGTGACAGGAAAGTCCCGCGTCAGCTTCCCGTCAATCTCATAGGCCGTACAGACCTCGATCTCGTCCAGATACCCCAACACATCGAGGCAGGTGAGGGCAACCTCTGTGGCGCCCTGGATGGCGCAGCCATAGCGGGAGGCCACGCAGTCATACCAGCCCACATCCCGCGGCCGGCCAGTCTTGGCGCCGTATTCGCCGGCGTCTCCGCCGCGGCGGCGGAGCTCCTCGCCCTCCTCCCCCTCGAGACGGCAGGGGAATGCACCTGCGCCAACGGCGCTGGAATAGGCCTTGGTGACGGCGATGATTGACTGAATGCTGGTGGGCGGGGCGCCGACACCGACCGCCCCAAAGCCTGCCAGCGTATGGGAAGAGGTGGTGAAGGGGTAGATGCCGAAGTCCGGATCCCGCATGGAGCCGAGCTGCCCTTCCAGCAAAACCGTCTTTTGCTCCTTCAATGCCTGACGGACAAACGCCTGCGTATCGCAGACAAAGGGGGCCAACGCCTCGCGCCAGTCCATCAGCTGCTGCAACAGCGTCTCTGCATCGAGCAGCGGCTTGTGATAGAGATGCTCAAAGAGCACATTCTTCAGCACACAGACCTTCTCGAGCCGCTGGCGAAGCACCGCCTCGTCGTAGAGCTCATTGAGCTGGATGCCAATTTTCATGTATTTATCCGAATAAAATGGCGCGATGC
>JAHZEE010000222.1 GCA_019421975.1 Clostridiales bacterium
CGCTCCGGATACTTCTGCCGCAGCTCTGCGGCCGCCATGACGCTGTTGTTATAAGAGCCGCTCAGGCCGCTGGAAAAGCCGAGATACAGCACATCCAGGCCCTGGCGGAGATACTGTTCAAAAAACTCCTGGTACCGCAGCAGGTTGATCTGATTGGTCGTGGGCAGCGCCCCCTGGCGGATCTCATTGTAAAACGCCCGGTTGGACAGCTGGGTGTACGCCGGATCGTTCTCATAGGTCTGCTGGCCGATGACATACTCAAAATTGATACAGGCAACATCCGCCGCCTTGAGCTGCTGCGGTGTCAGGTCGCTGGTACTGTCGGTGATCAACTGATATGTTTTCAAAGATTTCTCCCTCTCATATTACGCTTCCGGATCGTCCAGCAGAATCTGCTGCGCCGCCTGGGTCAGCACCTTTGCCACGCGGACGATATCGCTGCACTGGACATATTCATTCGGCCGGTGGGTGACGCCCATGATGCCGGGTCCATAGGACATACAGTTGCGGTTTCCAGTGGTGGCAGCGGCCACCGCCGAGTCTGTATAGCCCGGGAAGAAGTCCATCTCTGGCTCCTTGCCCGTCACGGTGCGGATGGCCCGCTTCATCTGGGCCATCAGATAGGAGTCGTCGTGCTGCTCCACAAAGGGCCGCTCCGCCGTGATCTCGACGGTGCAGCTCGTGCCGGGAACCTTTGCCGTCCCCTCTGCCACGGCCTCGTTCACCAGGTCGATGGTCTGCCGGTTGGTCACCGGCGGCACCAGGCGCATATCGATGCCCACCGTGCACTTCTCCGGCACCGCATTGAAGCTGGTGCCGCCCTCAATGAGTCCAAAGGTGGCGGAGCATGCGCCCATCACGGGATGCACCGGCAGCTTGGCAATCCGGCTGCGGATGGCCGAGATGATCTCGCCCATGGCGCCGATGGCGTCTGCACCGGTGTGGGGCGTGCTCGCATGGGCCGGGACACCGTGCACCGTGAGCTGGAACCAGGTCTTGCCCTTGTGGGCCATCTTGAGATAGCCGTCCGTGGGCTCTGCGTCCAGCACCCAGCTCTTCGAGGTGATATAGCCGGAGGAGATGGCCTTCTCCGCTCCCAGCATCAACGCCTCCTCGTCCACAGAGGCAATGCAGTAAAAGGTGTGCTTCGGCTTTTTCCCCATTTTGGCAATGTTGCGGAAGGCCACCATGGCCGCCGCCAGGCCGGACTTCATATCGCTCGATCCGCGGCCGCTCATGCGGTCTCCCTGGATCTGCGGGTCCAGCGGATCGCTGGTCCAGTCCTCCCCCAGCGGGACTGTGTCCATGTGGCAGATAAACACCAGCGCCGGGTCTGCGATCTCGCCTTCGAGCTTGGCCACAATATTGCTGCGGCCGGGCTGCACCTCATCGCGCTCCACCTCCAGGCCCTGCTTCTGAAACCAATCAAATACGAAGTCGCCCATGGCGCCCTCACAGGGGCCGGGATTGCAGCTCTCAATCCGCACCAGGTCCTGGGTCAACCGTACAACCTCTTCCTGGGAATCGTTCATGTTCTCACCATCCATGTCATTTCTGCGCGCCCAAGGACGCACATTCTCTATATAGCTTTTATTCTATCGGTTTGCATATATAATGTCAATGGAAACCAGTCCGCCAGCCGGCGCCGCTTTCCGCAAATTTTCTGCAGCTGCGGGTAAAATAGGGCTAGAAATTTTCACAAATTTCGGGCATGATAGAGATAAGAACGCACAAGGAGTGACGGTCTATGTATTTTGACTATACTTATTTGATATTGGTGCTGCCCGCCGTGATTCTGGCCATGATCGCCAGCTCCCGCGTGCACTCGGTGTTCCGCCGCTACCAGCAGCAGCATTCCCGCCGCGGCATCACCGGCGCAGCCGCCGCCCGCGCCGTGCTGGACGCCAATGGACTCCAGGAGGTTCGGATCGAACACATCTCCGGTGAACTGACCGATCACTATGACCCGCGGGACCATGTGATCCGTCTGTCTGACAGCGTCTATGGAAGCACCTCCACTGCGGCCATCGGCGTCGCAGCCCATGAGGCGGGCCACGCTGTACAGTACGCAGTCGGTTACACCCCCATCCGCATCCGCGCAGCCATCATCCCCGCCACCAATATCGGCTCAAAGCTGGCCATGCCGCTGGTGATCCTGGGACTGATCCTCTCCTACTACGGACAGACCTACCTCTCGATTGCCTACATCGGCATTGTCTGCTTTGCCCTTGCAACCGTCTTTCAGCTGGTGACGCTTCCCACGGAGTTTAACGCCAGCCGCCGGGCGCTGGCTGCAATC
>JAHZEE010000223.1 GCA_019421975.1 Clostridiales bacterium
AGCTCAAACAGCGGCAGGATGACAGGGATCAGACCGTCTGCAATCTCTGCATCCGGGACATAGGCGGAAATCAGATAAGTACCGGCAGTCTCAATGGAGAGCTGCACCAGGCCAGTGTCGTCGCTGCAGGCACCTTCGATGTCTGTCAGAGCGCCGGTGTCCGGATCGACAAGGCACAGCTGTGCGCCCTCAATGGGCGCGCGCTTGGCCTGGATGGTCGCCTCATCGCTGCAGCCATACCAGCCGATGGAATAGCCGTAGAGGTACAGCGTGCTGGCATACCCCGCGATCTGATCATAGGAATCGAGCTTGGCGGTCTTGTTCTTTGTGAACTCCACACAGTAGTCCAGCGCCATCTCATCCTGATAGAGATAGAACTCCAGAAAATTTTGATCCTCGACGGCGGCGTCCGCGATGGTATAGCCCGCGTAGTAGCCGTAATCATCGAGCGTGTCGCTGTGCGGCTGCGCGCCGTCAATCAGAAAGCCGCAGTTGGTTGTCTCCACACCGAAGATCGTCCGGATGGACCCCTGCTCCACGACCAGATACGCCTCGGCGGTCTCGGGGGTGAAGTCGGCACCGAATACAGTCTCGTGGGCCTTGACCAAAACATCCAGCGCGGAGACGCCGTCAGAGACGCCGTCGGTGTAGCCATATTGCTCTGCCAGATCGCCGGACACCTCGATGTCATACTGCGGCGCACACAAAAAGGCGTTGGCAGCCTGCGCGGTGAAGTCGACTGTGACAGTGGGCGCAGAGACCTGCGGCGGATCGTCAGAGAAAAGGATGGCCTCTGGTGCTTCCACAGAGAGAGTAGGGTCCTGCGGCGGCTCTGCAGAGGGTGCAGGATCCGCCGGAGCGACTGCAGAGGTGTCTGACTCCGGCAGGGCCTCTGAGGGTGCTGATGCCAGAGAGGCTGCCGGCATCAGACTGGTCAGCGTGACCAGAGCGAGCAGCAGTGCGAGCAAGCGCATTCGGATCTGTTTCATTGAGTTACCCCTTCCTGATTGATTGAGAGTGATCACACAACCGCAAAGTGCGGAACAGTGTACAGAAAAATGAGCAGAAAAAAACTGTGATGGCACTTGCCACCACAGCCGTTTTTCTGTGTAAAAAGGCACCCGCACCCCAAAGGGGTGCAGCCCCGTTCTCCCTTGTAGGTCTTCTGACTCATGCGTTTCGCGGCGCACAGCGCCACAGCGGTTTTCCCCCGGCCTTCCCAGTTCCCCAGTGACCAGCTTTCGCACATCCCGGATGGGGGGCATCCCTTCGCATATACAGCGGCGGTACCGTTCGGTTTATGCGGCCTGTGCCGCAGCCCGATTCCCTTGTCCATCTCTGCCCGTGCCGCAGTGTGCTGCCCGGACAGAGCCACAAGCGTCATGATTCAATTGTTCCCGGCGCCTGTTCCAATGGCTCCGGCCATGAAGAGCATAAAGGGTGATGGGACAAAAGTCAAGAGCATAAAATGTAAGAAAATGTCAAATCCCAATGGGCGCCTGTAAAAGTTGCTGCGACGGCCTCAATCGGGAACAATACAACAGGCAGAAGGCCAGCCGGCCTTCTGCCTGAAACATGTCTATGCATAAAAGCGGGGATTATTCCGCCGGATCCGCATCGTATCGGATCAGCTGTGCGGGCTGGCAGCCGAGCAAAGCACAGAGCCGGCCCAGCGTTTCGGTTGTGATGGATCGATCATGCCGGATGCGCTGCAGTGTTTGCGGGTCAATTCCCTGGTTGGCCAGGTAATAATAGGAGATATGCTGCTGCTCCATGTAATCCCGCATGGGCTTAAACGAAATCGGCACAGAATCACCTCATACCTATTATATGGAGCTTGACTTCCTGCATTATAGTGAATATAATCACTATAAAAATCGTGAGATTTTTTGGCGAAACGAGGCGTAAATTGCAGGTAACATGGGATGTGAAGCGCCCGGTTGCGGTGAAAAACGCACAGGATACGAAAGGACAGATGCAATTTCGGGCTCGTTTCTATTTTCCAGCTTCCATTGTTGGGCTTCCAGGCGTATAATAATTCTTTATAAAAAGGTTTTATATCCGGATGGAGGAATCCACAATGGAGATGCGAAGACATATTCTGCTGTCCAGTGCAATGATGGTTTTGATATCGCTTGTGGTGCTGTTGTCGGTGGGCGGCGTGGCAATCCACTCGGTACTCGAGCGGGTACAGCAGCCGGAGCTTTCCGTGCTCGACAGCGACGGGTTC
>JAHZEE010000224.1 GCA_019421975.1 Clostridiales bacterium
AAAATGCACGGCACCTCCGCCAGTCCCGCCATCCGCGATGCCCGAAGCCGGCGCTCCCCCGCGACTAGCTCGTATCCGTCGGCCTGACGGCGCACCGAGAGCGGCTGAATCACCCCGTACTGGGCGATGCTTGCCGCCAGCTCCTCCAGGCCCTGCCGGTCGAACACCTTGCGCGGCTGCGCCGGGTTGGGCCGGATCCGGTCGATGGGCACGAACGCCACGCGGCCGGACTCCATACAGGTCTTCGTCTTCCCTCGCTGCATGGTTGTTCCTCCTTACGAATATCTTTCGTGTTTCCCCGCCATTTCCTGGTTTTGAGTCTACGCGCTTTCAAAGAAAAAATCCCGCGAAAATTGGGGACGAACCACAATTTCCTGTTGCATCTCTATAAATCCAACACAAGATGTTGTTTTTCGTCTCAGAAGGTCTAATTTCCGCAGAAACCGCCTGCCCGTTGCATAATGGACTGCAATATGTTACCATATGGAAATAAAAAGGATCATCACGGTAAAACGACAGTGGATGGAGAATGAGATTATGTCAGAACGCGTTACCCCTGCGATGTATGCAGAATATGAGGCCTTTAATCAGGCAAGCCCCTACGGCCACTTCTGTCAGAGCCTGCTCTGGGCCAAGCAAAAGCCCATGTGGAAGTGGGAGGCCGTGGTGAGCCGCGACGAGGCCGGCGCCATCCGCGGCGCCATGGCGGTGCTGATCCGCCGGCTGCCCGGCGGCGTGCCCTTCACGCTGATGTACGGCTGCCGCGCGCCGGTGTGCGACCCCAGCGACCAGCAGACGCTCCGGGATCTGCTGGACGGGGTGCGGGAGATTGCAAAGGAGTACCACTCCTATCTCATCAAGATTGACCCGGATGTGAGCATAGAGGACCGGGCCTTCGCCTCCTTCATGCGATCCTACGGCTTCCGCATCAAAGAGGGGGGGAAGAACTTTGAGGCCATCCAGCCCAAATTCGTCTTTCGGCTGTATCTGAACGGCCGCAGCGAGGAGGAGGTCATGGCCTCGTTCCACCAGAAGTGGCGCTATAACATCCGTCTGGCCCAGAAGAAGGGTGTGGAGGTGCGCATCTGCGGCAAGGAGCTGGTGCCGGACTTCACCCGCATCATGCTGGAGACCGGCCTGCGCGACGGGTTTGTCACCCGCAGCGAGAGCTACTTTTCCAACATGCTGGACAACCTGGGCGAGCACGCCCGGCTCTATATGGCCTTCTATGAGGGCCAGCCCATCGCGGGCACCCTCGCCATCGCCTACGGCGACAAGGTCTGGTATCTGTACGGCGCCTCGTCCAACGAGCACCGCAATCTGATGCCCAACTACCTGCTCCAGTGGAATATGATCCAGTGGGCTGTGGAGCGGGGCAGCCGCGTCTACGACTTCCGCGGCGTCTCAGGCGATCTCAGTGAGGACAACCCCCTCTATGGCCTGTACAAGTTTAAAAAGGGGTTCAACGGCGTGTTAACCGAATTCGTCGGGGAGATGGATCTGGTGCTCAACGCACCGGTGGCCTTTGCCGTGGAGCACGGCACCAGCGTCTTTATGGCGCTGCGGAAAAAGGCGTTTCTGAAGAAAAAAAGATAGGGAGGCGAGGGGCATGAAGGCGTATGTGGTCGACACCGCGGCACTGCGGGAGAATATTCACATCGTACAGTCGCGCGCAGGTCAGACGCCCATCTGGGCGGTGCTCAAGGGCAATGGCTACGGGCTGGGCGTCGTGCCGCTGGCCCGGATTTTAAGGGAAGAGGGCATCGACCGCTTTGCCGTGACGGAGGTCTCTGAGGCCGAGCAGCTCCGCACCCAGGGCTTTTCCGACGAGCCGATCCTGATGCTCCGCGCCACCTCAGACCGGCCGACGCTGGAACAGCTGCTCGACCTCAAGGTCATCGCCACGGTGGGCTCCTATGAGGATGCGGTGGCGCTCAACGGCATCGCCGAGCAGCGGGGCACCGTCGCCGAGGCCCATCTGGAGCTGGACACGGGGATGGGCCGCTACGGCTTTTCTGCCCAGGAGTTCGACAAGGTCCTCGATGTATACAACTACATGGGCAGCATCGCCATCACCGGCATCTACACCCACTTTCACTCCGCCTTCTGTGACCAGGCGGCCACCCAGGCCCAGTTTGAGGCGTTCCGGGCCCTGCTGGGCCGGATCCAGGCCCAGGGTCACGAGACCGGCATGGTCCACTGCTGCAATTCCTCTGCGCTG
>JAHZEE010000225.1 GCA_019421975.1 Clostridiales bacterium
CCGGGACCCCTGTGGAGTAGAGATAGGTCTCAAAGCGCTCCTCTGTCAGATCCTCCGGCCGGCGACGGCCCGCCTGGCAGTCTGCGGCAAAGGCGCGGGCCGCGCGCAGGATCTCGTCCCTACCGCCGTAGTTGAGGCAGAGATTCACCTGGCAGCCCGTATAGCGCTTTGATTTCTCCTGGGCCTCTGCCGCCAGCTGCTGCAGCTCATCGGGCAGCCGGGAGAGATCTCCAAAAAAGCAGATTCGGATCCGCTCCTGCTCCATCGTCTGCAGAGCCTCCAGCAGATACTTTTTGAGCAGGCCCATGATGGCCGACACCTCGTCCTCCGCCCGCTTCCAATTCTCGGTGGAAAAGGCATAGACTGTTAAATATTGTACGCCAATATTCCGGCAATA
Organism: Clostridiales bacterium; assembly: GCA_019421975.1. Classification (GTDB taxonomy): domain Bacteria; phylum Bacillota; class Clostridia; order Oscillospirales; family Oscillospiraceae; genus CAKTFW01. The sequence continues at coordinate 398 of JAHZEE010000225.1, forward strand.
AGTCGCAATCCGGCGAAAAGTTTCGCTGCCTGCGCGGTGGCCCATGGGCCGCGGCAGCCCCCGCCGCTTCGCCCAGCGGCCATTGCCGTCCATGATGATGGCGATATGCCGGGGAACGACGCGTTCCCCGGCATCAGATGACTCCTTTGATCGACCGAATGCCATATTACAGCTCCATCAGTTCCTTCTCTTTTTTTGCGCTGGCATCGTCGATTTTGGCAGTGAATTTATCGGTCATTTCCTGCAGCTTTTTCTCCTCGTCCTTGAAGTCGTCCTCGGTGAGCTCGCCCGCCTTCTGGTCCTTCTTCAGCGCATCGAGCGCGTCGCGGCGGATGTTGCGGATGGCGACCTTGCCCTCCTCCGCGTACTTGCGGACCTGCTTGGTGAGCTCTTTGCGGCGCTCCTCGGTGAGCTGGGGGAAGCCCAGGCGGATGATCTTGCCGTCGTTCTGCGGGTTGATGCCCAGATCCGACGACTGAATCGCCTTTTCAATGGGCTTGAGCAGGCTGTTGTCCCAGGGCTGGATCACCAGTGTCCGGGCGTCCGGCGAGGAGATGCTGGCCACCTGGCCCACCGGTGTGTCCACACCATAGTAGGGCACCACAATGTGGTCGAGCACGGCTGCGTTGGCGCGGCCGGCACGGACCGAGGCAAACTGGCTGCCCAGCACCTCAATCGTCTTTTCCATCTTCAGCTGAAAGTCCTTATTCTTCGCCATATTAAAATTCCTCCTTCACAATCGTGCCGATCTTCTCCCCCATGATGACCCGCAGAATATTCTCCGGATCCTTGAGCGCAAAGAGCACAATGGGAATATGGTTGTCCATGGACAGCGAGGTTGCCGTCGAGTCCATCACCTGCAAATGCTTTGCCAGGATTTCATCGTAGGTAATCGTGTCATATTTCTTCGCCGTGGGATCCTTGAGGGGGTCTGCACTGTAGACGCCGTCGATGTTCTTCGCCAGCAAGATGGCGTCGGCGTCGATCTCCGCCGCGCGCAGCACCGCGCCGGTGTCGGTGGAGAAGTAGGGGTTGCCGGTGCCGCAGCCAAAGACGACCACCCGTCCCTTTTCCAGATGCCGCACCGCGCGGCCGCGGATATAGGGCTCTGCAATTTTATTCATCTCAATGGCGGTCTGCACCCGCACCGGCACGCCGCGCTGCTCCAGGCTGTCGGCCACCGCCAGACAGTTGATGACCGTGGCCAGCATGCCCATGTGGTCCGCCCGCGTGCGCTCCATCCGGCCACCGCCGTCTTTGACGCCGCGCCAGAAGTTGCCGCCGCCGACCACAATGCCCACCTGGACGCCCAGCTGGACACAGCGCTTGATCACATCACAGACACCGCCGATTACATCAAAGTCCAAGCCGCGAGAGGCGTCTCCAGCCAGGGCCTCGCCGCTGATTTTGAGCAGCACCCGCTTATACTTTGGTTCTTCCATGTCCTGTCTCCTTTGCATTGTTTTGCATCCTTCAGGTTGTCTCTATTCTATAATAAGAACCGCGTCTTGGAAAGGGGCAATTTTAATTTTCCGAGAATGTTCTCGCTTTCGACGAAAGTTTGAAATTTGATTTGATAATTTTGACAAACTGAGATATAATCCTTCTATTCTTTATTTTTATGTAATAAGCAGCGGAGGAATTGTGTATGGACGAAAGCCAGAAGCGCGTGGAGCCGAAAAATTTTATCCACGCATTCATTGAGGAGGACATCGCCCCCGGCGGACAGTACGCCGGCATGACGGTGCATACCCGATTCCCGCCGGAGCCCAACGGCTATCTGCACATCGGCCACTGCAAGGCCCTGTGCA
>JAHZEE010000226.1 GCA_019421975.1 Clostridiales bacterium
ATCTTTAAAAACCTTATTGAACTCCACGGTGACCGCCGCTTTGCCGACGACCCCTCGATTGTCGGCGGCATCGCCATGCTGCACGGTCAGCCGGTGACCGTCATCGCCATCGAGAAGGGCCACGACACCAAGGAGCGGGTGTTCCGCAATTTTGGCGCTCCCAACCCGGAGGGCTACCGCAAGGCGCTGCGGCTGATGAAGCAGGCCGAGAAATTTGGCCGTCCGGTGGTCTGCTTTGTGGACACCTCCGGCGCATTCTGCGGCATCGGCGCCGAGGAGCGCGGCCAGGGCCAGGCCATTGCGGAGAATCTGACGGAGATGATGACGCTGAAGGTGCCCATTTTGTCCATTTTGGTGGGCGAGGGCGGCTCCGGCGGCGCACTGGGCCTGGCTGTGGCAGACCAGGTCTGGATGCTGGAAAATTCCTACTACTCTGTCATCTCTCCGGAGGGATGCGCCAGCATTCTCTGGAAGGATGCCGCATTTGCAGACGAGGCCGCGGAGGAGTGCCTGAAGCTCACCGCGGAGGACGCCCTTTCTCTGGGCGTGATTGAGCGAATGATCCCGGAGATGGATGGAGATTTCGAGGTCGTGTTCCCCATGATGGAGGCCGCGATTTGGGAGCAGCTGAGTGCCGCCGGCGCGCTCTCCATCGACCAGCTGCTCGAGCAGCGCTGGCAGAGATTCCGCAAATTTGGCGCGCGGCAGGCTTAAGAAGGGAAACACATCACCATGGAGAGAATTGTAATCACCGGCATGGGCGCCATCACGCCCATCGGCAACACCATGACAGAATACTGGAACAATCTGATGGCCGGCGTGTCCGGAGTCGGCAGAATCACCCGCTTTGACGCCGCCGACTCCCCCATCCAGATTGCCGCCGAGGTCCGGGACTTTGACCCCACCGCCTATATGCCCAAGAAGCTGGCCGGTGAAATGGATCTGTTTATGCAGTACGCGTATGCCGCCGCAGAGCAGGCGCTCGCAGACAGCCAGCTCCCCATCGAGCCGGGCCGAACCGGAATCGTCATGGGCACCGCGCTCGACGGCCTCACCGAGATCGGCCTGGTGCAGGAGGCGCTGACGGCCCACGGCAAGCGGGTCGGTCCCCGGTTTCTGCCCAAGGTCCTGGGCAATCTGGCCGCGGCGCAGGTCGCCATTGCCCACCAGATCACAGGGCCGTCCATGACGGTCAACACCGCCTGTTCTTCCGGCGCAGACGCCATCATTCTGGGCGCTCTGCTGCTCAAGGCCGGCGAGGCCGACAGTGTATTGGTCCTTGGCGGTGAGTCCGGCATCAACCCGCTGATGATCGGGAGCCTCTCCAAGGCCATGGCGCTCTCCCGCCGCAATGACGATCCCACCGGCGCGAGCCGCCCCTTTGATCTCAACCGCGACGGCTTTGTGATGGGCGAGGGCGGCGGTGCGGTGGTGCTGGAGCTGGAGTCCCATGCACTGGCCCGCGGCGCCAAGATCTACGCGGAGCTGGCCGGATACGCCAACACCTCAGACGCCTATCATGTCACCGCTCCCAATCCCAGCGGCGAGGGAGCCGCCCAGTGTATGGCGCGCGCCATCGCCATGGCCGGCCTGGACAAGGCGGAGATCGGCTACATCAACGCCCACGGCACGGCCACCCACGCGGGGGATATCGCAGAGACCAACGCCATCAAGCGCGTGTTTGGCGGCAAAGAGCTGGCACCGCCCGTCAGCTCCACAAAGGGCGCAACGGGCCATCTGATGGGGGCTGGCGGCATCACAGAGGCACTGACCTGCGTGCTCGCTCTGCAAAACGCCCTGCTCCCCCCCACCTTGAATCTGCCCACGCCGGATCCGGCGTGCGCTCTCGACTACGTCCCCACTCCGCCGCGCCACTGTCCGATTCGGGCCGCAATGTCCAATGCCTTTGGGTTTGGCGGCCAGAACTCCTCGCTTCTGCTGCGTGCGTGGCAGGCTTGAAATCAAAAACACCCTGGCTCCCCTCTGGGAGTCAGGGTGTTTTTCCGGTCATTTCTGCAGGTACTGATCCACCTGCCGGCTGACCTTCTGGGCCGTTTCGGCAATGGGCTGATTGCCGCTGCAGTCCACAGTCAGGTCGGCATAGGCCTCATAGAGGGGCGTCCGGACGGCGTAGAGATCTGCCAGGGTCTGCCCCTGCTCCAGCGCGATGCCTC
>JAHZEE010000227.1 GCA_019421975.1 Clostridiales bacterium
CAGCGAGCTCATCGCCGGCGATCTTGAGCTCTGTGCCGCGGTTGGCAATGCTCACCTGAAAGGCGTCTTCAATTTGCCGGATGTTTTCATCGAACGAACCAAAGACGCTGATCAGCTGCTCGATTCGCTCTGCATTGATAATGCGTTCTGTCATGATTCACCTTCGTAGGTTTCCACCGGGACCTCCAATGCGATCTGCTCCGAGCACTCGGCCACGGTGGTGTAGTAGTATAGACCATCTGCGGCCTGCTGCACGCAGCTGGTGTTCAGAATTTCGCCCGCAAGAAGCGAGCTGCGAATCTGCTCGTAGGATCCATCTGCCAAAAGTGCGTAGGCGTCCACATCGGGCATCGTCTGTTCGACCGGCTCATAGTAAACACAGGTAACCGTCTCCAGTCGGATTGGAAGCTCAATGCCACCCGGCAGCGTCAGGGCAGACTCTGTTATGATTTTATCACAGTTGTCCTGAGAATTGCTACTGTTTCCGGATAATTTGATTCTTTTTTTTCCCAAAATGAGGGTTTTTATGACCTCCGTCTCCCCCGTCGGCTCCTTTGCGGTATAGGTCTGTGGGATCACAGCGGTGGTGCGGTGCCAGGTACGGGCGTAGATCTCAGCCATGGCATGGGAATATTGTGTGCGTTTGATCCACTCCGCAACCCCGGAGACCAAAAGTTCTCCCTGCAAAACGGTCTGCCCCTCTTTGACCAGGGATTTGCCGGCATAGACCTGCGCGCTGGTGATGATCCCCGTCCGCGCGGCCACCACATTGGTAATGGCGTGCATGTCGATCATCTCCGGCATCTCGGCGCGCTCGCGCACCTCCACCACAGCGCGGCCGCCGGAGCGGTTGATGGCCATCCACTCGAGCTGCGGGATCCGGGCCAGCATGTGGTTTTTGACATCCTGTGAGTCGATCGACGGCCCATAGGTGCCGAAGCCGATGCCCAGGGCCTCCAGCTCCTGCAGAATCTGATCTGACGGGACAGAGGTGTTTCCCGTGACCTCCATCGTCCAGATGAACTGGGGCAGCATCAGCGCGGTGGTCAAAATGGCGGCGAGGCCCACATAGAGCGCCACCCGCCGCTTCAGCCCGCCGTATTTTGCCCGCAGGCCGGCGCGCTGCAAAATGCGGCACTCACAGCCGCACTTGCGCGCGATGGTCTGGACCTGCTTCAGATTTCGCTGCAAAACCCTGACATGGCAGGTCAACTCGTCCGTCTTTTCCACCTGGTCCATGGGGATGCGCGACGCGGCCAGCCGGCTCAGACACCGCTCCGGCCACGCGCCGACAAGCTCCACCGTGGCAGTGCCAAAAATCTGACAGATGGCGCGGTTCAAGATGCCACCTCGCCTTCCAGCGTCACGCGGCAGATGGTGCCGCGGATGACAATGCGTTCGCTGTTCATCTGATAGATGCTGAGGCCGAGCCCCTCCAGCTTCACAGCGCCCAGCGGCACATCGATGACGATCAGTTCCTGCGAGTAGTCGCGAATCCCCGTGTGGTGCTCCAGCACCAGCTCTGTGAAGCCGGTCAGCTCCAATTTCGGCAGACCCGCGATGACATCAGCCGGCAGCTCCAGCTGTTCCGACGCTTTTCTCAGCAGCCGTTTCGCTCCAGATTCCATAACAAGCCCTCCTGTTCCAATTTATCCTATGTGGGACTGGCAAGAATCTTTCTGCCGGCGCATATCTTTTTGCGAGGTGAATGCCAATGGCAAGAGTTCTGTCAAATCACAGGTGCAGAGACTTTTTGACGGCGATTGGGCTGCTGTTGGCAGTCCTTTCGCTGGTCCTGTACCCAGCCGAGGCGGTCGAGGCGGCCCGCAGCGGACTGGAGCTGTGTTTAAATGTCATCATTCCGTCTCTGTTTCCCTTTTTTGTCCTCTCGTCTCTGTGTGTGGACCTGGGGCTGATCCGGCATCTGGGCAGACTGCTCGAACCGGTGATGTATCCCCTCTTCCGGGTCAACGGGAGCTGCTCCGCGGCCTTTGCGCTGGGAATCATCGGCGGCTATCCCGTGGGCGCAAAGACCGCCATCTCCCTCTATGAAAAACAGTACTGCACCAAAGCGGAGGCGGAGCGGATGCTCTCGTTCTGCAACAACTCCGGCCCCGCCTTTATCCTGGGCGTTGGGGGGGCCGGCGCCTTGTCCAGCGGAACCATTGGCA
>JAHZEE010000228.1 GCA_019421975.1 Clostridiales bacterium
GGCCGCTTTGTCGGGGGAGATGGCCGGGATCCTGTCCAACATCGGTCCGACGGCAGACCAGCTGGACGGCGTGCTGACCAGCCTGCAGAGCAGTTTGGAGACGGCTGGGCAGACGCTGGCGAGCACGGCGTCCACCCTGAGCGCCGTGCAGGCGCAGCTGGAGCAGGTGCGGGCGGATTTGAGCGGCCTGCAGTCTCTGGAGCTCTACGGGGATCTGCGCACACTGGCCGGACTGGATGCCCAGACGGTGGCGGATTTTATGGCCTCACCGGTGGAGCTGACCACCCAGGTCCTGTATCCGGTGGAGAACTATGGCTCGGCGCTGGGACCGTTTTACACCAACCTGGCCATCTGGGTGGGGGGAATCGTGCTGATTGCCATTTTAAAGCTGGAGGTGGACCGGGACGAGCGGCTCCGCCGCCTGCGCGCCGCCCAGGCCTATTTTGGCAGGTGGCTGCTGTTTGTGCTGCTGGGGCTGGTTCAGGCGCTGATTGTGTGCCTGGGGGATCTGTACCTGCTCGATATTCAGTGCGTGGCGCCGGCCCACTTCCTGCTGGCCGGCCTGGTTGCATCGCTTGTCTATGTGAGTATCATCTATGCGCTGTCCGTCACCTTCAAACACATTGGGAAGGCGCTGAGCGTGATTCTGGTCATCCTCCAGATCCCAGGCTCTGCCGGTACCTATCCCATTGAGATGACGCCGGCGTTTTTCCAGTGGCTCCATCCGCTGCTGCCATTCACCTATGGCATCGACGCCATGCGGGAGGCGGTGGCCGGGTTTTACGCAGGCCACTATTGGCAGAATCTGCTGTGCCTGGCGGCCTTTTTCCCGCTGTCGCTGCTCATCGGCCTGGGGGTGCGGCCGTGGATGCTGAACCTGAACCGGATGTTTGACAAGCGCCTGGAGCAGACGGATCTGATGATCTGTGAGGCGCATGGACTCACCCGGGAGCGGTTCTCCCTCTCGGCCATGGTACGCGTGCTGGCAGGCGACGAGACATTCCGGGAGGAACTGCTCCTGCGCGCCCGGCGGTTTGAGGCCGCCTACCCGAAGCGGATCCGGCGGGGCTTTCTCGCCGTCATCGTCATCCCCCTGATCTTTCTCGCCCTGATGTTTGGTATCAGCTCCAAGATGGTATTTTTGGTGCTGTGGATCGTCTCCATTGTGCGCATTTCCCTGTACCTCATCTGCATTGAGTACATCCACGAGAGACTGCAGCGGAAGCTCGGACTGCTCGACACCCCCAGAGAGGAGCTGCTGGCGGGCCTGAAGGGGACGGACGGCGGCTGGGAAGGGGGAGAGGGCCGGTGAAAAATATATTCCGCATTTTTGCCGGCGATCTGCGGCACATCCGGGGCAATGTGATCGCGCTGATTGTGGTCCTGGGGATCTGCGTGGTGCCGTCGCTCTACGCCTGGTTCAACATTGCCGCCAGCTGGGATCCCTACAGCAGCACAGGGGCACTGAAGGTGGCGGTGGCCAACACCGACAGCGGCTATACAGGAGCGCTGCTCCCCGTGGAACTGAACCTGGGAGACCAGGTGGTCTCCAATCTGCAGGGCAATGACCAGCTGGACTGGATTTTTACCACAGAGCAGGAGGCGGTAGAGGGCGTAAGGTCCGGCAGCTACTATGCGGCCATCGTGATTCCGCCCTCCTTCAGCCGGGATATGATGAGCCTGTTTTCCGACACCGTGACCCACTCTGAAATTCTGTACTATTTGAATGAAAAGGAGAACGCCATTGCGCCCAAGGTGACAGACAAGGGGGCAAGCGCCATCGTTCAGCAGGTGGACCAGGTGTTCACACAGACCGTGTCCCAGATTGGCCTGGAGCTGCTGCAGGCGCTCGACGACGGCCTGAGCGAGGCGGATCTCCAGTCGATCTCGGAGAACCTCAAGGGGAACCTGCGGCAGATTGCATCTGATCTGGAGGCCGCCGCCGGAACCACCGAGTCTTTTTCCAATCTGCTCGGC
>JAHZEE010000229.1:0-845 GCA_019421975.1 Clostridiales bacterium
GGCTTCGGGCCGTCGGCCTCGTCCGACTTTGCCGGCAAACGCTTCACCTGCGCGCCGGATCTGCACACCTATATTGACGGCGTGCTCCACAGCGGCGTGGTGCTCTCCGAGTGCGACGCCATCGCACTGCGCGAGCGGGCGGGCGAGTATCTGATGCTCCGGCTGCGGACCTCGGTGGGCATCGAGGAGGAGGAGTATGTCAAGGCATTTCTGCTCTCCTTCCGGCCGCTGGAGCGGCTGCTGCAGAAGCTGGCCGAGCAGGGCATGGCCCTCTATGCCGACGGCCGCTGGCGGCTCACGGCCAAGGGGTTTTTGCTCTCCAACCAGATCATCGGCGCGCTGCTGGACGCGCAGCAGACGGCCGCGTCCCTGGGCAAGCGCATTTAAACGCAATATTTAGTGGTGTTCGCCGAAAAAACGCCCCAACTTTTCCCGGAACACGCGGAAACAGTTGACAGATCAGGCTTCCATCCTATATAATAACTTTTGCACATTTTATATTTGATTTGTTTTAACCGCTACGGCCGCCGGTCTCCGGCTGCTGTTGAGCATCATTTACAGGAGGTGTAATGAGATGGCAACGAAGCGTACCTATCAGCCCAAAAAGCTGCACGGTTCCAAGGTGCATGGCTTCCGCAAGAGAATGTCCACCGCCAATGGCCGCAAGGTTCTGGCCCGCCGCCGTGCAAAGGGCCGCAGCAGACTGTCTTACTGAGTCTCGCTGCCATAGCATCAAACATCGTTTGACATTGGGAATGGGGTGAATGGAAGCTATTTCTGTTCGCCCCTTCTGTATCATGTCACAGTCTGGAGAGGATTTCCATGCAGTTCTCCGCCGCGCTCAA
>JAHZEE010000229.1:932-1416 GCA_019421975.1 Clostridiales bacterium
CACGATCTCAGCCAAAATGGGACATGCAGTGGCCCGCAACCGGATCCGCCGGCAGCTCCGGGAGATCTACCGGCTGCACGAGGCCCAGTTCCGGCCGGGGTACGACCTGGTCGTGGTCGTCCGCGTCCGCGGTATGCAGGCCAGCTTCCAGGAGCTCACCCAGGCCTATCTCCAGCTTGCGCGCAAGCTGGAGCTGCTGCGTCCGGAGGTGGGCCGATGAAATGGTTTTTTTGCCATATGATCCGCTTTTACCAGCGGAATATCTCTCCCTTTCTCCCCAGCCGGTGCCGGTTTGTCCCCACCTGCTCCCAGTATGCCCTGGAGGCGGTGGAGCGCTACGGCCCGTGGAGGGGCGGCTGGCTGGCGCTGAAACGATTGATGCGATGCAACCCATTTAACAAGTCAAATCCCTTCGATCCGGTTCCCTGAGCCGGCCGATGGACCGGGAGGAATGAAATGAATCCTTTTGAATTGATCATCATGC
>JAHZEE010000229.1:1426-1944 GCA_019421975.1 Clostridiales bacterium
CCCCTTGGCTGGGTGCTGAAGGAGTTCTATCTGTTTTTTGGCAACTACGGCGTGGCCCTGATCGTGCTCTCTATCGCAGTCAAGCTGGTGCTGCTGCCGCTGAGCATGAAGGCCAAAAAGAGCTCCATGCGGATGTCCCGCCTGACCCCGCGCATGAAGCAGCTGGAAAAGAAGTACGGCACAGACCGCCAGCGCTACCAGCAGGCGGTCATGATGATGTACCGCGAAGAGGGCATCTCCACCACGGGCGGCTGTCTGTGGTCGCTCATCCCCCTGTTAATTTTGATCCCCCTGTTCTATACGATCCGCGCGCCGCTGACCTATATGATGGGCCTGTCCGGTGAGGAGATCACCTCCCTGGTCAGTGCGCTGGGCAATCTGGGCGTCAACATCAACACCAGCGATTTCTACTATGAAATCGCCATCGCCAGCCACATCCACACCTACTTCGACCAGCTGGTCGCCATCGCGCCCGGGATCATCGACATCAACTTTAACTTCCTCGGGATCCCCCTGGC
>JAHZEE010000023.1 GCA_019421975.1 Clostridiales bacterium
AGGGGTGGAGAAAACAAGAAAACACTGTGCAGGCATCTAAATGCCCTACACAGTGTTCGCTCAACCACACAAAGGATATACAGCTTGCGAAATACCCGCAAATCATGTATAATGGCCTCAGGCTTGAGATCGAATCTCATTGTGTAGGCGCTAGTACCGCCTGCGCAGGCTATGGAGGGTTGCCGCCCTCCATAGCTGCCGTGTTGTTCTTGTTTCTCCCAAAAACAACTTAATAGCTTTTTGTAAGGCATCCGATTTCGGGTGCTTTTTACATTATATCACAAAATACAAAAATTACAATATCGTGATTTTTATATTTAAAAAATATTAGCCCATAATCTTTTTTGAAAAGAGGTGGGCACCTTATGTTTGCGAATCAGCTAAAGAATTTAAGAAAGTCAAAGGGACTCAATCAAGTGCAGCTTGCTCAAAAACTGGCTGTAACCAGTCAAAGTGTCAGCAATTGGGAAAATGATAATATTATGCCATCTGTAGAAATGTTGGAAAAAATTGCAGATTATTTCAATGTAAGTACGGACTATCTATTAGGCAGAATCGGAAAAGTGGACGAAATAACAACCCTGGATGTCACAGGGCTGAGCTTCAAGCAGGTGGAGCATATTCGTGCGATTATTGAGGATTTGCGAAACCACAATCCATAGGGGCTTCTTTAATTTCAATATTAAAACGCCACCATCAGGCGAAGGAGCCGCTTGAAGGCATCACATGCCCGCTTGATTCGGGATAGCCCAGACCCTTGGGCCTGTGGCTTGTTGTAAATGCCCTACACAGCGTTTCTCAACCACACACAGAGGCTTTATACATTCGGCCTTGCGAAACACAAAGCCCTTGTGCATAATAATCTCCAGGTACGGGATAGACTCCTGTTGTGTAGGCGGTCCTTTCGCCTGCCGTGTTGTTCTTGCTTCTCCCAATCACAACTAAACTTTTGTAAGGCACCTGGAATCCAGGTGCCTTTTTAACAGGACCAAGGCTGTTTGTAAAATGTGGTGTGCAAAAAGTCTGACATGATTTATTGGAACTTATAAATTAGATCTAATAAAGTTACACTATTTTTGTCAAATAATAAAGGTGGTGACCATATGATGGGCCAGTTTGGAACAATTCGTATTAAATTGGATGAACTTATCAAAAAAACGGGAATCAGTAAAAATATGTTGAGTCACAGAGCCGAGATGCAGCGTACTCAAATCAACCATTACTGCAATAATACCATCACGCGCCTTGACACAGATGTACTTGCCAGGCTTTGCACTGCTTTAAACTGTGAAATCGGTGACCTTTTGGAGTTTATTCCACCCTCAAAAGATAGCTGAGAGGGAAGTAACACCTCTCAGTCCGCTTCGCGGCCAGCTCCCCTCAAGGGGAGCCTTTTTTTGGTGCTGTGCAGGTCCCAAAGCCTCCCCTGGAGGGGAGGTGCCGCCGCAGGCGGCGGAGAGGTGGGGCGGCAGGCGATCAAAGAAAAAGTGTGTCCGCTCCTCCGGACACACTTTTTTTATCTCCGTTATTTTGTCTCAGGTTCTGATTCCGCCTCTTCTGCCGCATCGGGGTGCTTGACATAGTCGGGCACCTTGTCTGTCAGTAGCGGGATGGCCAATGACAGCAGCCAGAGGCCCAGCCCGCCATAGAGGGCCGTGCGGGACAGGCCGCTGCCCATGACGCTGACCAGGCAGAAGAAAAAGCCTGCCATGCACCAGAAAATGGCGTGCTTACGCCGGCCGCGGTCGAAGCAAAAGCCCATCACATAGTAGAGTGCATACATGGTGCAGATCAGGGCAAAGAGCTGGAAGCAGTAGTCGAGAATGATGGGGTCGGCGCTCCACTCGTTTTTGAACTCCAGCACCAGATAGACCACAATAAATACAAACGGGATCAGATACAGCGCAAGCAAAGGCCGCTTCATGTTGGCCATCCGGCCGACGGTGAGCAGAATACAGAGCGCGGTGAGGCTGCCGCCGACGGGCAGGACCATCTGGGTCCATTGGACTGCAGCGGTCTGCCGCTCCATCGCCGGGGTCAGAGAGATGGCGCTGCCGAACTGGGTCAGGCTGCCGACGCCAACGGCAAAGGCGGCCAGCAGCGCAAACGCCATGCCGGCGGGTGTGAGGAAAATGCTGCAGTAGTATTCCTGCCGGGGCGGCGTGCGCCGCAGCAGCAGAAGAAGTGCGGCCAGCACCGCCACACAGATGGCGGCAAGCGCATAGGTGATGGGACTGCCGGAGCGGGGCAGGCCATCGGCGTCAAATACATGGACGAGCTGCAATTGGCGCAGCACCATGGCGGCCGCCGCACCGACAATCAGGACAATCAGAATGAGCGCTTTGCTGGTCTGCTGCTTCATGAAACCTAGACTCCTCTCGGACAAACACAATCATAAAAATTATTATAACACAAACAGACAGAAAAGCGAAACGATTTCCAAAAAATTTTGCCCCGCCCGGAAATCCCGGCAAACCTTGCAATTTTTGGGACAGTCCAGTATCATGAGAGGAAGAGATCACAGGACAGGAGGACCAGGTATGGTCATCATCAACGCGGTGCTGCACCCTATGCAGCGCGCAACCATAGAGGCGGGCTTTCTGCGGATTGCCGGCGGAAAAATCCAGGCGCTCGGCGCCATGGCGGACTATGTGCCCCGGGACGGAGAACAGGTGCTGGACGCGGCGGGCTGCGTGCTCACGCCGGGACTGGTGGATGTCCACAGCCATCTGGGCATGATTGAAAACGCCCTGGGCTTCGAGGGCGACGATGTCAATGAGATCACAGATCCCTGCACTCCCCATCTGCGGGCCATCGACGGCGTCAATCCCCTGGACCGCTGCTTTGCAGAGGCCCTGGCCGCGGGTGTGACGACGGTGGTGACCTCGCCGGGCTCGGCCAATCCGGTGGGCGGCCAGGCCGCCGCAATCAAGACCTGGGGGCGGCGGATCGACGATATGATTCTCAAGGCGCCGGCCGCCATGAAATTTGCGCTGGGGGAAAACCCCAAGAGTTGCTACAACGACCGCGATGAGGCGCCCGTCACCCGCATGGCCACCGCGGCCATCATCCGCGAGGCGCTGTTCAAGGCCAGGGAGTATCTGCAGAAGCAGACGCGGGCTGCGGCGGACCCGGATGTGGACGCGCCGGAGTTTGATATGAAGTGCGAAGCGCTTGTGCCGGTCCTGCGCCGCCAGGTGCAGGCCCACTTCCACGCCCACCGGGCAGACGATATCTTCACGGCCGTCCGAATCGCCAGAGAGTTCGGCCTCGACTATGTGATTGTCCACGGTACGGAGGCCCATCTGGTGGCAGACCTGCTGGCGCAGGAGGGCGCGCGCGTCATCACGGGGCCGAGCCTGGGCGACCGAGGGAAGCCGGAGCTGGCAAACCTGAGCTTTGCAACGCCCGGCGTTTTGAACCGGGCGGGGGTGCTGTGCTCGATCTGCACCGACCACCCGGAGACGCCGCTGCCCTATCTGCCCCTGTGCGCGGCGCTGGCGGTCAAGAGCGGCATGGCGGAGGAGGAGGCCCTGCGGGCCATCACCTGGTACCCGGCCCGGATCGCGGGGCTGGACGGACGGGTCGGGAGCCTTGCGCCGGGACTCGACGCAGATCTGGTGCTGTGGAGTGAATTCCCCCTGCACCTGTCCGCAGCTGTGCGGGCGGTGATGGTGGCGGGAGAATGGGTCGTGGGAGGCAATACAAGATGAGAGAAATTACCTATGACGAGATTGTGCAGACCGTGCGGGATCTCTGTATCGAGGCCGCATGCGTGCTGCCGCCGGAATTGCAGGCGCGGATCCGCGCCTGTGCGCAGCTGGAGCAGAGCCCAGTGGGGCGGGAGCTCTTCGGCGATCTGATCGAAAACTTCACCCTGGCCCAGACCCGGCGCCTGCCCATCTGTCAGGACACCGGCATGGCCGTGGTGTTTGTGGAGCTGGGGCAGGAGGTCCATCTGACGGGCGGCCTGCTGGCCGACGCGGTCAATGAGGGGGTCCGGCGCGGCTACGACGAGGGCTACCTGCGCAAGAGCGTGGTGGCAGATCCGCTGCGCCGGGTCAACACCGACGACAACACCCCGGCGGTGCTCCACCTGTCACTGACTGCCGGCGACCGGATGAAGCTCACCGTGGCGCCCAAGGGCTTCGGCAGCGAAAATATGAGCGCCATGCGGATGTTCACCCCTGCGGCCACCCGGGAGGACATCGAGGACTTCATCGCGGAGGTGGCCGGCCGCGCCGGCTCTAACCCCTGCCCGCCCATGGTGCTGGGCGTGGGTCTGGGCGGCACGGTGGAGCAGTGCGCGCTGCTGGCAAAGCAGGCGCTGCTGCTCGACCCCACAGGCCACAGCGGCGACGCGTACTACGCCGAGATGGAGCGCTGCGCCCTGGAAAAGGTCAATCGGCTGGGGATTGGTCCCCAGGGCCTGGGCGGCACGGTGACGGCCCTCTCGGTGCGGATCCTGCCCGCGCCCACCCACATTGCGGGCCTGCCCTGTGTGGTGAATATGGGCTGCCATGTGACCCGTCATGCGGAGGCGATCCTCTGAACAGCGGAAAAAACCGCTGAAATTCAGAAAAAATCGGCCCTGCCGCTTGCTATTCTTAAATTTATATGGTATAATGTGTTTAAATTTAGAGTAGACTTGACTGGAGAGTGGGGAATTTCCCCACTCTTTCTTGTTGATTGAGGCTTTTTGCGGAGAGAGGAGTCCTGCGATGAAGGTGACAGAGCGTGTCTGGGCATTTGCCGCGCCCGTGGTGGAGCGCCTGGGCTGTAAGATTTGGGCTGTGGAGTATGTCCGGGAGGGCGGAGAGTGGTTTCTGCGCATCTACATCGATAAGGACGGCGGCGTGGGCCCGATCCTGGATGAATAGGACCCGATTCCCGACAGCTACCATTTTGAGGTGAGCTCGGCCGGCTGCGAGCGGGTGCTGAAGCGCCCGTCCGATTTTCAGCAGTTTTTGGGAAGCGCTGTGTGCGTCAAGCTGTACGCATCCAGAAGCGGCACCAAGGAGCTGGACTGCGTGCTCAAGGGCTATGAGGACGGCAGGCTCACGGTGGAGTGGAACGGCGAAACGCTGACACTGGAAAAGGGCGAGGCCGCGCAGGTGCGGCTCCGCGTGGAATTTTAACAGATTGGAAGGGACGAGACGACAATGAACGCTGAGATTTTTGCTGCGCTGGCACAGCTGGAAAAGGAGCGCGGCATCCCACAGGAGTACATGATTGACAAGGTGACGCAGGCGCTGGTCGCGGCGTATAAGAAGGACCGCGACGGATATGTGGACAATGTCTTTGTGGAGCTGACGCCGGACAATATCCGCATGTATGTGCAAAAAGAGGTGGTCGACGAGGTCATCTCCCCGGCCACAGAGATCCAGCTGGACGAGGCCAAAGGGATCGACCCCAAGGCAGAGCTGGGCGACCTGGTGGATGTGGATGTCGCCACCAAGGAGTTTGGGCGGATTGCGGCCCAGACGGCCAAGCAGGTCATCATCCAGGGCATCCGCGAGGCAGAGCGCGGCATGGTCTTTGAGAGCTTCTCGTCCAAGGAGCACGAGATTCTCACCGGCACGGTGCTGCGCATTGAGCCGCGCACCGGCGATATGACCATCCGCATCGGCTCCGGGGCCGACCGCACCGACGCCTATCTGGCATCCGGCGAGCAGGTCCGCGGCGAGGTGCTGCACGAGGGCGATATGGTCCGGGTCTATGTGGTGGAGGTCCGCCGCTCCAGCCGCGGCCCGCAGGTCATCGTCTCCCGGACCCATCCGGGCCTGGTCAAGCGCCTGTTCGAGCTGGAGGTGCCGGAGATTGCCAGCGGCCTGGTGGAGATCAAGTCCATCGCCCGCGAGGCGGGCTCACGCACCAAGCTGGCCGTCTGGTCGTCGGATCCGGTGGTCGACCCGGTGGGCGCCTGCGTCGGCACCCGGGGCGCCCGTGTGGCGGCCGTGGTGGAGGAGCTGGGCGGCGAGAAGATGGACATTGTCACCTGGAGCGAGGATCCGGCCAAATTTGTCGCCGCGGCGCTGAGCCCGGCCGATGTGCTGCAGGTACACCTGGTGCCCGGCACAGAGGCCTGCCGGGTGATTGTGCCGGACGATCAGCTCTCGCTGGCCATCGGCCGCGAGGGCCAGAACGCCCGGCTGGCCGCCCGGCTGACCAGCTATAAAATCGACATCAAGCCCCAGTCGCAGGCCGCGGAGCTGGAGGCGGAAGAGGACGAACTGATCACAGAGGACGAGGCGCCCGAGACGGCGCCGGAGACAGAAGCGTAAGGAAACGGAGGTCGGCGCGATGCAGAAAAAAATCCCCATGCGGCAGTGTGTCGGCTGCCGGGAGATGAAGCCCAAAAAGGAACTGGTGCGGGTCGTGAAGTCCCCGGCCGGGGAGATCGGTCTGGATTTCCGCGGCAAGGCGCCGGGGCGTGGGGCCTATGTGTGCCCCAATCCGGAGTGCCTGAAGCGGGCGATGAAATCCAAAGCACTGGAGCGGGGATTTGAGACCCAGATTCCGGAATCGGTCTATGCAGCGCTGCTGGCGCGTATGGAAGAGGGCGAAGGGCATGGCGGATAGGGCCCTGGGCCTGCTGGGGCTTGGAAAGCGGGCCGGCAACCTTGTGGCCGGCGAGACGCTGGTGCAGAAGGCCTGCCGGGACGGCAGGGCAAAGCTGCTGGCCGTCAGCTGCGACGCGGCGGAGCACGCCGTGCGCAACGCGCAGAACTGGTCGCGCGCGCCGCTGCTCCACCTGCCCTGGTCCAAGCTGGAATTGGGAATCGCACTGGGGATGCGCCCCTGTGCCCTGCTCGCTGTGACGGACGCCGCCTTTGCGCAGGCGTTTGTCGGAAAGCTGAGCGGCGATCATGCCAAGCTGCTCGAGCAGCTTGCGCAGATGGCGCATCCAACCAAGTAATTATGGAGGTGGTCAGATGAGTACACTCGTTAAATATCGGATCCATGAGGTGGCCAAGGACTTTGGCATGCCCACCAAGGACATCACGGAGCTTGTCACCAAATACTATGAAAAACCCAAAAATCACATGCAGATTTTGGAGGAAGACCAGCTGAACCTGATCTTCGACTACATCACCCAGCACCATCAAATTGACTCGCTGGAGGAGGTCTTTGCAGTGCAAAGTGCGCAGCAGCCGGCGCCGCAGCAGGAGCCGGCCAAACAGGCGCCCAAGCCCCAGGCGGCGCAGCAGGCGGCGCCTCAGCCGCAGCAGCAGCCGGCGGCACGGCCTGCCAAGCAGACAGAGCCGCAGCGCAAGCGGGAGCGCCGTGTGGTTGACACCTCGGCGGTCACGGTCAACACGGCCCGATTCGACGACCATGTCGATGAGCTGGTCTCAGAGCGGGTACAGAACTACCAGGGCGGCAAGCAGCGGTTCACCGGCAGAAACGGGAAGAACAACAAAAAGAAGGGCGCCTTTATCAGCGGCAAGCAGCGCAGCGAGGAGCAGGAGAAGATGCGCCGGCTCCAGCTGGAGATCGCCAAAAAGACCCCGCTCACCGTCCACATTCCGGAGGAGATCGCGGTGGGCGAGCTGGCCTCCCGGATGAAAAAGACCGGCGCCGAGGTGGTCAAGGCGCTGATGAAGATGGGCGTCATGGCCTCCTTGAGCCAGACCATCGACTACGACACCGCCGCCCTCATCGCCATGGACTTTGGCTGTAAGGTGGAAAAAGAGGTGATCATGACCATCGAGGACCGCCTGATCGACGACCACGAGGACACGGATGCCGAGCTCATCACCCGCAGCCCGGTGGTGGTGGTCATGGGCCATGTCGACCACGGCAAGACGAGCCTGCTCGACGCGGTGCGCAAGACCAATGTGGCCTCCGCAGAGGCCGGCGGCATCACCCAGCACATCGGCGCCTACACCGTCAATGTGGGCGGCCGGCAGATCACCTTCCTGGACACGCCGGGCCACGAGGCCTTCACCTCCATGCGCGCCCGCGGCGCCATGTGTACCGATGTGGCCATCCTGGTGGTGGCCGCAGACGACGGCATCATGCCGCAGACCATCGAGGCCATCAACCACGCCAAGGCCGCGGAGATCCCCATCATTGTGGCCATCAACAAGATGGATAAGCCGGGCGCCAACCCGGAGCGCATCAAGCAGCAGATCATGGAGTACGAGCTCATCCCGGAGGAGTACGGCGGCGACACCATCATCTGCCCCATCTCCGCCAAGACGGGCGAGGGCATCGAGTCTCTGCTGGAGATGGTGCTGCTGACCGCGGATATGCTGGCTCGACAAGTCCCGGGGTCCCGTGGCGACGCTGCTGGTGCAGAACGGCACGCTCCACCAGGGCGATGTGATCATTGCCGGCACCGCAGTCGGCCGCGTCCGTGTGATGACCGACGACAAGGGCCGCCAGGTCAAGCATGCAGGCCCCTCCGTCCCGGTGGAGATCACCGGCTTGAGCGAGGCCCCCGGCGCCGGCGACAGCTTTGACGCCGTGGCCGACGAGCGCATGGCGCGGCAGCTGGTGGAGCAGCGCAAGGATCAGGCCAAGAGCGCCCAGGCGGCGGCCATGAGCAAGGTCACGCTGGAGAATCTGTTTGCCCACATGCAGGAGGGCGAGATGAAGCAGCTCTCCGTCATCGTCAAGGCCGATGTGAAGGGCTCTGCCGAGGCGGTCAAGGCCAGCCTCGAGAAGCTCTCCAACCCGGAGGTCCGGGTCAAGGTCATCCACGCCGGCGTCGGCGCCATCTCCGAGAGCGACATTCTGCTGGCCTCCACCTCCAACGCCATCGTGGTGGGCTTCAATGTCCGGCCAGAGCCCTCGGCTGCGGCCCATGCGGCCCGCGACAGTGTGGATGTGCGCATGTACCGGGTCATCTATGACGCCATCGGCGAGATTGAGGCGGCCATGAAGGGTATGCTGGCGCCCAAGTTCCGCGAGGAGATTTTGGGCCACGCCGAGGTCCGCCAGACCTACAAGGTCTCGTCGCTCGGCACGGTGGCCGGCTGCTATGTGCTCGACGGCAAGATTGAGCGCAACAGCAAAATCCGGGTGCTGCGCGACAATGTGGTCGTCCACGAGGGCGAGCTGGGATCGCTGCAGCGCTTCAAGGACTCGGTCAAGGAGGTCACGGCCGGCTACGAGTGCGGTATGCACCTGGAGAAATTCAACGATATCAAAGAGGGCGACATCTTTGAATGCTTCGCCATGCGTCAGGTGAAGGAATAAGCCTGAAATAAGGAGTTTGTACAATGGCATCCAATCGAATCGGAAGAATCAACGAGGAGATGCAGCGGGAGCTGGCGGCGCTGATCCGCGGCCTCAAGGATCCGCGGGTCCAGGGGATGATCTCGGTCACCGGTGTGGAGACCACCCCGGATCTGCGCTATGCCAAGGTCTATATCAGCGTGCTGGAGAAGGGCACGATTCAGCAGGTGCTGGGCGGGCTCAAATCTGCCGGCGGCTATCTGCGCCGGGAGATCGGCGCAAAGCTGCAGCTGCGCTACACCCCGGAGCTGCACTTTGTGGAGGACACCGCCATGGAGCAGGGCGAGCGGATCTTCGAGATCCTGCGCACGCTGGACATCCCCGAGGACAGCGAGGCAGACGGCCATGCGGATTGATCTTGCGCAGGCGGCCGCGTGGCTGCGGCAGCACGACGACTATCTGATTTTGACCCACCGCCGGCCGGACGGCGACACCGTGGGTTGCGCAGGCGCGCTGTGCCTGGGCCTGCGGGCCATGGGAAAGCGGGCGGCGGTGCTGGCCAATCCCCAGTTTACCCCCCTCTACACCCCCTATCTCTGCGACACCGTGGGCCCGGCGCCGGCCCGGCCGACGCTCGTCTCGGTGGACATCGCCACCGAGTCGCTGCTGCCGTTTTCGGATCTGGCGCTTGCAGGGCAGATCCAGCTGGCCATCGACCACCACGAGTCCTATGAGGACTTTGCCGCCCAGGCGCTGGTGGACAGCCATGCCGCGGCCTGCGGCGAGATTGTCTATGCGCTGCTGCGCCAGCTGCAGGTGCCCATCAGCCTGGAGATCGGCACGGCGCTCTATGTGGCCATCTCCACGGACACCGGCTGCTTCAAGTATTCCAATACCAGTGCCAATACGCTGCGCATGGCGGCGGATTTGAAGGAGCTGGGGGTCCCCCTGTACCGGATCAACAAGATTTTGTTTTCCACCAAGACGCTGGGCCGGCTGCGGCTGGAGGCGCGGCTGACCGAGTCGCTGGAGTTCTATGCCGGCGGCCTGGTGGGCCTGTGCATGATGCCCAGACGCCTGATGGAGCAGCTGCAGATCACGGAGGACGATGCCGACGGCGTGGCGGGCTTTGCCCGGGGCGTACAGGGCGTGCAGATCGGCGTGATGATCCGCGAGGTGGAGCACGGCGCGGGCAAGATCTCCCTGCGCACGGGCGACGATTACAACGCCTCAGAGATCTGCAGACGGCTGGGCGGCGGCGGCCACCGGGCGGCGGCCGGCGCCACTGTGGAAGGCGGCATGGAGGCGGCCAAGCAGGCCGTGCTGCAGGCCATCGCCGAGACGGGGCTGGTGCTCTGATGGCGGGCGGCATTCTGGTTTTGGACAAGCCCACCGGCTGGACCAGCCACGACGCGGTGGCCAAGCTGCGCGGCATTTTGAAAGAGCGGCGCATCGGCCACGGCGGTACGCTGGACCCCATGGCGACCGGGGTGCTGCCGGTCTTTGTGGGCCGGGCCACGCGGGCGGTGGAGCTGTTTGAGGCCGCCGACAAGACCTATGTGGCAGGTGTGCGCCTGGGCCTCACCACGGACACCGAGGACAGCACGGGAAGGGTTCTGCGGACATGCCCGGTCTCGGTGACACGGCAGCAGCTGCAGCAGGCGCTGGCCGCGCTGGTGGGCGCGCAGATGCAGATTCCCCCCATGTATTCCGCCATCAAGGTTGGGGGCAAGAAGCTCTACGAGCTGGCCCGCGCGGGCAAGACGGCAGAGCGGACGGCCCGCCCCATCACCGTCTACGCGGCAGAGCTGCTGGAATTTGAGGGCGCACACGCCCGATTCCGGGTGCGCTGCTCCAAGGGCACCTATGTGCGCTCCCTCTGCCGGGATCTGGGCGAACGGCTGGGCTGCGGCGGCTGTATGGACAGCCTGCGCCGCACCCAGGCAGGCGCCTATACCGAGGCCGACGCGGTGACGCTGGAGCAGCTGCAGCAGGCCGCAGATCCGTGGGCGCTGCTGCGGCCGGTGGACTCCCTGTTCGGCGATCTGCCGGCGGTGGCGGTGGACGCGGCGGCTGCCGCGCGCATCCGCAACGGCGCTGCAGTGACGCAGGCGGGGCCGGAGGGCCGCTGCAGGGGCGCCGGGCCGGACGGCGCGTTTCTCGTGGTGGGCCAGATGCGAGACGGCGTGTTAAAGACGGTTAAAAGCTTTTTTGAGGTGAACTGAGATGGAAAAGAGCGTCATAGCCCTGGGCTTTTTTGACGGGGTCCACCTGGGCCACGCGGCCCTTCTGAACCGGTGCCGGGCGGTGGCGGACCGGCTGGGCATCCAGGCGGCGGTCATGACCTTCGATCTGCACCCGGACACCCTGGTGACGGGCAAGCCGGTTCCGCTCATCAACTCCCGCGCCGACCGGGAGGACCTCTTCCGGCGCGTGTTCGGCATGGACCGGGTGGTGTTCTACCACTTCACCGCGCAGACCATGCACATGCCCTGGCAGTCCTTTTTGGACGACTATGTGATCGGGGAGCTGGGTGCGGCCCATGTGGTCTGCGGCCACGACTTCCATTTTGGCGACCGGGGCGCGGGCAATCCGGAGCGGCTTGTGGCCAGGTGCAGGGAGCTGGGGGTCGGCAGCGATGTGATCGACAAGATCACGCTGGACGGCATCACCGTCTCCTCCACCTATATCCGCCAGCTCATCGCCGCGGGGGAGATGGAGCAGGCCAACCGGTTTCTCGGCCACCCCCACCTGCTCAGCGGCCGGGTGGAGCCGGGGGCCAAGGTGGGCAGGACCATCGGCATTCCCACGGCCAACCTGCGCGTGCCGGAGGGGGTGCTGGAGCCGGCCCACGGCGTCTACGCCACCAAGGTCTATGTGGATGGCCAGGCGCATCTGGCGGTCACAAATGTGGGCACGCGGCCCACGGTCCATGGCAGCGGCGTGACGGTAGAGCCGTGGATTTTGGATTTTACCGGCCAATTATATGACAAGACCATCCGGGTGGAGTTCTACAAGCACCTGCGTGCAGAGAAGAAATTTGACTCCCTGGAGGCCCTGCGCGCGGAGATTCTCCGCAACGCGGACCAGACGAGGGACTATTTCAAGGGATAAAAAAGAGGCAGATCTCAAGATCTGCCTCTTTTTTATCCCTCCTGCCGAAGTGCCAGGGCGCGGGCAAATTTGCTGCGCGCCTCCTCGTGCAGATTGTAGTTGACGGTCAAATAGATCCGCAGCGGCGTGAGCGCCACCGGATTTCCGGCCTTGAGCTCCAGCTCCACCTCACAGATGGGCGTGGTCCGGCAGCCGGCGATCAGCACGCCCCGGTCGCAGTCCAGCTCCACCGTGGCGTCCGGCCGCAGCAGGGTGACTGCGGTGCGGGTGAAATGGGCCGAGCAGAGCGTCTGAAAGGTCTCGATGGACGCCAGCTCCGCCGGCGCGCCCAGCTCGATGAGCCGCGGCACGGCCAATTTGGGGTTGTCCGCCCGGCACTCCCACTCGTTGCGGTAGCTCGGATCGTCGCCGGGGGTCTTCATGGTCACGATGGGCACGCCGTTTTCCCGGCGCAGCCGCAGCACCCAGTGGCGCTCCTTGTAGTAGTCTCCCAGATCGTAATAGGTGGTGTCCATCTGGAACACCTCCGCCCGCCCGCAGAGCCTGGGATCCCGCAGGATGGTACGCAGAACGCCCCCGTCCGGGGCTGCCAGCTTTACTTCTTGTTCTTTCGCCATTTGATCACACTCCACTGTTAGTATAGGGCTAAATTCGCGTTCCATCAAGAAAATTCTTGTGAAATATTTCCGGATCCATTTCCCGACGAATTTATCTGTGGGGAAATGGTAGAATACGGAAAAAATCACAAGGAGATGGGAAGAATGAAGGTGCAAATGGAGGCCGCCGGCGGCCATTCGCGGCTCAGGCTGGGCGCACTGGAGGCGCTGCGGAGCCATCCTGCCGCGCGAGAGGTTGGGCGGCTGCTGGCCTCGGCCGGCGCGGGCTTTATCCTGGCCGGCGCTGGATTGGCGGGGGCGGTTCTGCCGCTGGCGGCTGCGTTTTTGGCCTCGGAGCGGACGGTTGCGCGCAGTGCAGCGGCGCTGCTGGGGGCCGCCGGCGGCGCGGTGGTATTTTGGGGTGCGCTGCAGGCGCTGGAGCTGGCTGCGATCTGCCTGCTGGTCTTTGCAGCGCGCTGTATCTTTGACGGCATTGTCTCAGCGGGCCGGGCCATGCCCGTACTGGTGGCGGCCGCCACTGCATCCGTGGGCTTCGTGTTTTTACTGGATACGGGCTTTGGCGTTTTGACAGTCAGCCAGTATCTGAGCAAGATTTTACTTACAACCGTGGCGGCGGTGGGGTTCCGCCGCAATGTCAAAGAGGCGACGGACTGGACGCTGCTGCTGGTGAGCGCCTGCTTTGTGGTGGGCCTGGGCGGCGTTGCGATTCCCGGCGGCGTGGCCCTGGGGGTGATGGCCGCCGCATTTCTGGCTGCCGCCGCTGACCACAGCGTGCGGGGACTGGCCGCGTCTGCCGCCTTCGGCATTGCGGCGGAGCTGCAGCTGCCCGGCAGCGGCGCAGCCGCTGCGCTGATGCTGGCGGCCATGATCAGCACAGTGGTGCCGAAGCTCTCCACCC
>JAHZEE010000230.1 GCA_019421975.1 Clostridiales bacterium
GAATCCGCTCTGCATCCTCCAGCTTTTTGTTGGAAAGCGCCTGAATCTCCCGCTTCTGCAGTCCTGCAGAGGCATAGCCGGCCTCATCTTGCTCGTAGATCGCAGCCGGGTCTGCAAACTGCTTGAGCAGCGCAATCTTTTGCCGGGTGCTGATCCCCCGCAGCTCTGCGAGCCAAATCCAATACTTCATCTCTATCTCTCCTGCCAGATTGCGCAGCGGTTTAATTCCCACATGACAATGGTCGCCGCCACCGCGGCGTTCAGCGACTCACATCTGGGGTTCATCGGAATGATCACATGTTCTGCCGCCGCCTGCAGGCAGGCGTCCGACACGCCCTGGCCCTCAGAGCCGATGACCACCGCGCCGTCTGCAATTCCGACCTGCCGCAGATCCCGCGCGCCGGCGGACAGCGCCGTGGCGTAGAGCGGGATCTCCAGCGTCCGGCTCTGGTCAATCAGCGCCTGCCGGGTCGTCTGAACCGGCCGCGTGCGGAACATGGCGCCCATAGAGGCCCGGATCGTCTTGGGGCTGTAGGGGTCTGCACAGCCCTCTGTCAAATACACCGGGATCTCCAGCGCATCGGCCGTGCGCAGGATTGTCCCCAGATTTCCGGGATCCTGAATCCCGTCCAAAATCAAGCTGCCCGCTTTTAGCGCAGACGCCTGCTGCATTGGAATCCGTCCCAGGAACAGCGCGCCCTGGGGGGAATCCATGGCAGAAATCTGGCGCATCAGCTGCGCCGGCACACTGACCTGGCGCACCTGCTCCGGCAGCGGAAAGGGCAGCGTCAGCCCCTCTTGCAATATGACAATCTCCAGGTTTGGATCCCACCGCACCGCCTCTTCGAGCAGCTTTGTGCCATCTGCAATATACCGCCGCTGACGGTATCGCTCTGCGCGGCTGTTCTGCAGCTTATGGCTTAACACCATCAGAGGATTCTGCCGGCTCGTGATCCACTCCATCGCATCCGCCTCCTTGCCTGCTTAAAATGCGCAAAACCGGAAACCGCAGTCTGAACTGCGGTTTCCGGGTGGATTTAATCCAAGGGCTTCATCGTCGGGAACAGAATCACTTCCCGGATACTGTCACTGTTTGTGAGCATCATGACACAGCGGTCAATGCCGATGCCCAGACCGCCCGTCGGGGGCAGGCCATATTCCAGCGCGGTGACATAGTCGTCATCCATCATGCCAGCCTCATCGTCTCCCTTGGCGCGCATCTCCACCTGCTTGAGGAAACGCTCTCTCTGATCGATGGGGTCATTGAGCTCAGAAAAGGCGTTGCCCATCTCGCTGCGGCAGATGAACAGCTCAAAGCGCTCTGTGAGGCGCGGGTCCTGCGGCGAGCGCTTGGCCAGGGGCGAGACATCCACCGGATGCATGGTGATGAAGGTCGGCTGGACCAGCTCCTGCTCCACCTTCTGGTCGAAGCACTCATAGAGCGCGTTGCCCCAGGTCCGATCCGCCGTCTGCGGCAGCTGCACGCCGATCTGCTCAGCGGCCGCCACCGCGGCCTCATCCGTCTGCAGCGCCATAAAGTCCAGACCTGTATACTGCTTCACCGCCTCGGCCATGGTCATCCGCGGCCAGCCGGGGGTCAGATCGATCTGCTCTGACTGCCACTGCAGCTGGTAGGTGCCCAGCAGCTTCTGGGCCGCTGTGGTGAGCAAATCCTCAAACAGATCCATCATGTCGTTGAAGTCGGCATAGGCCTGGTACAGCTCCACCGTGGTGAACTCCGGGTTGTGGCGCGGGTCCATCCCCTCATTGCGGAAAATCCGTCCCACCTCATAGACCCGGTCCATGCCGCCCACAATGAGCCGCTTCAGCGGCAGCTCTGTGGCAATCCGCATATACATATCGATGTCCAGGGTGTTGTGATGGGTGATGAAGGGCCGGGCAGTGGCGCCGCCGGAGATGGTGTTGAGCACCGGCG
>JAHZEE010000231.1 GCA_019421975.1 Clostridiales bacterium
GGCCCCCACGGGCTCCAGCGCCCGCCAGGAGGCCATGACGATTCTGGGCCGGAGCCAGCAGCTTGGGCAGGCGCGCGACGATCTGTCGGCCTTCTCCGACAGCGGCCAGGTGGCGGACTGGGCCAGAGACTATGTCTCTGCCATGGTGGCAAACGGGATTATCAATGGCTCGAACGGCCAGCTCAATCCCACCGGCATGGTGACCCGCGCCCAGGTGGCAAAGATGCTCTACACCATGCAGCAGACCACACAGACGCAGACAGATCCGCCGCCTGCAGAGACGGCGGAGCAGCCCTCGGAGGAAACCTGAGAAAAACCCCGCCGCTTGCGGCGGGGTTTTTGATTGACAAGCGGGCCATTTCGTTGCAAAATAGGAACATATGGAAATGAGGAGGCGGCGGCAGCATGCCCATGGGGGAAAACGGAAGATGGGAATACCAGCCGGGGCAGCGCCGCCGCAACCTGCGTGTACGGCGTGAGCTTCTGCCCTGGCAGGCGGACGATGCGTCGATTCTGGAGGAGGAGTACGACGCGTTTATGGCGTCCATGCCGGAGCAGGCGCCGGAGGAGGCCGGAGAGGGCGCCCATCTGCTCGGATGGATTCTGGGCGGTCTGGGCGGCGTCGTGCTGCTGCTGGCGCTGGCGACATGGCTTCTTTAAACACCGGGAGGGGTGGCGTTGGATCGAGTTTTAAAACTGCTGCAGCAGACAGAGGGCTATCTGTCCGGTCAGGCGATTTCAGAGCAGCTGGGGGTATCCCGCACGGCGGTCTGGAAACACATCAAGCAGCTGCAGCAGGCGGGCTATGAGATCGACTCCCGGACCAACCGGGGATACCGGCTGGTTCGGTCTCCGGATCTTCTGACGGCACAGGCGGTGGAACAGGCCTTGGCAGATCATCCGTGGGCAGATCTTGTCCGGGTCTTGCCGGAGGTGGATTCCACCAACAATCTGGCAAAGCAGCTGGGCAGTGCCGGTGCGCCGGCCGGGACGGTGGTGCTGGCAGACCGGCAGACCGCCGGCCGCGGCCGGCTGGGAAAGCGGTTCTGCTCCGAGGCCGGGATGGGCGTCTACCTGTCGGCACTGCTGCGGCCCAACCTGCGGCCGGATGCGCTGCCGCCGGTGACGGCAATGGTGGCGGTGGCGGTCTGCGATGCGGTGCAGGCCTGCTGCGGCAGCCGGCCGCAGATCAAGTGGACCAACGACATCATCCTGCGCGGACGCAAGATCTGCGGCATTCTGACAGAGCTGTCCGTGGAGGCGGAGCTGGGGATGATCTCCTACCTGGTGGTAGGCGCGGGCGTCAATGTCCGGCAGCAGGCGGCGGATTTTCCGCCGGAGCTGCGGGAGGTGGCGGGCTCTTTGTATGAGCTGACCGGCGTTCTGGTCCCGCGGGCCAGATTGGCGGCGGAGATGATCCGGGCCCTTTCCAGGATGGAGCAGGCGCTGGACGGCGATTGGCGCAGCTGGATGGACCGGTACCGGCAGGACTGCCTGACGGTGGGCAAGGAGATCAAAATTCTGCGCGACGGCACAGAGCGGCGCGCCCGCTGCGAGGATCTGGACGAGACCGGCGCGCTGCTTGTGATCTACCCCGACGGGACCAGGGAACGGATTATTTCCGGCGAGGTGTCGGTACGGGGACTCTACGGCTACCTGCCGGAACCATAAACAGGAGGTGAAAACGGTGCAGGGATTGATATTGATTTTACAGATGCTGGCGGTTGTGGGCATGGTGGTCGCCGGCATAGGAATTATGAATCACGCCAAGCTGAAAAAACACGAGATGGTCCTGATGATTGTCATTGGGGGCATTGTGACAGTGGGCTGCATTGGCGCGTCCTATCTGTGCGTCCGGATGCTATGAGCAAGAAACAGACAGAGGGCGGAACGCTGCGGGAGATTGCGCGGCTGTTTGGCGTCTTTGCCC
>JAHZEE010000232.1 GCA_019421975.1 Clostridiales bacterium
GAATCTCCCCCAGCTGCTTGGGTGAATTGATGTTGAACTGCTGTCCCGCCAGGGCATAGATCTGCCGCTCCACCACCAAAATCCGCTCTGAGAGCATCTTCCCGAATGCCTCCAGCGCCGGGCGGTCCACCGCTACGCCGAGGCGCGTCATCTCCGCCAGGACGCGGCACAGCGGAAGCTCCACCTGCTCATACAGCTGCTGCATCCCCTGCTCGGCCAGCAGCGGCGCCAGGGTCTTATGGAGCGCAAAAACCGCAGCTGCCTCCTCTGCAAGCCCCGGCTCCGGGCTCTGCCCCAGATAGGCCACAGACAGCTTCTGCAGGCTGTAGCTGCCCTCCGACGGGTTGAGAAGGTAGCCCGCCAGCGCGGTGTCAAAGCAAAATCCGCCAGCTGTGATCTGCTGCTGCATCAGCTTTCCCAGCAGCGGCCGCAGATCGTGGTACGCCTTGGGGGTGCCGTCTGCCAGGAGCTGCTCCACCTGAAGCCGGTGGGTATCGACCGGCACACAGCAGACGCCCGCCTCCGTCGCCACAGCAATCTTTGTCATTTCCGCATCAAATGCCACCGCGCAGGGCGTCCCCACCGGCGGCAGCGCGTCCATCCGCTGCCGCACCACGGCCTCCGGCGTGTTCGTCCCGGTGCGCGGCGCGTCGCGCAGGCCGTAGCGGTCGATCAGCTTTAAAAACTCCAGCTTCAGGAACAGCTCATACAGCGCCTGCCGATCCGGTTCCTGTACCAGATTGTCCTCCGGGCGAAACACGATGGGGGCGTCCTTTTGAATGGTGGCCAATTCATAGGACAGCGCCGCCAAATCCCGGCCTGCCACCAACTTTTTCCGCACAGATTCCTTCACCTCGTCGAGGTGCGCATAGAGCGATTCCAGAGAGCCAAACCGCTGCAGCAGATCTGTCGCCGTCTTCTGGCCCACGCCCGGCACGCCGGGAATATTGTCGGAGGAATCCCCCATCAGGGCCTTAAAATCCACCAGGCGGGCCGGTGGGAACCCGTATTCCGCCTCAAACTGCGCCGTGTCATAGCGTGTCGTGGTGGTCTTGCCGCCCTTTGTAGAGACATATTTGATCGCCACATGGCCGTCGATCAGCTGCAAGTCGTCCCGGTCGCCGGTCACAATCACACAGTCCCAGCCGGACTCCCCGCAGATTCTGCCCACCGTGCCAACCACATCGTCGGCCTCCCAGCCCTCGCAGGCGTACATGGGAATGGTCATAGCCGAGAGCACCGGCTTCATCACCGGCATCTGCTGTGCAAGCTCGTCCGGCATCCCGTGGCGGGTGGCCTTGTATTGATCGTATCGTATATGCCGGAAGGTCTTTCCCGGCAGATCGAAGGCCACGCAGAGCGCGTCCGGATTCTCCTCCTGCCGTAGCTTTTCCAAAATATTGAGAAACCCAAAAATCGCATGGGTGTACTGTCCATCCCGCGTGGTGAGCGGCCGGACGCCATAATAGGCGCGATTGATGATGCTATTTCCATCCAGAATCATCAGCTTCATGCCAGGTACTCCTTTTCCCGTTTTCCAAACCAAATTTGATTTATTATATCACATTCTTGGCCCGATGTCAGTAAATATTCCCCGCTGCGGCACGCAGCGGGGAATAAATCCTTCTTTCGGACAGAGCACGGCCCCGGCCGGAGGAGCCACCTCCGGCCGGGGCCGTATATTGGAGCTGTGGAAGGGACTTACTGCTCGTCCGCCTCGTCAGAGGCAGAGGTAAAACGGTCAATCATCACAGCAACCTGTGCGCGGGTAGCCTCGCCCCTGGGGTCGAGGAGGTTGCCGGGCATGCCGGTGAGGATGCCCTCATTCACAGCCCACTTCATCGCATCCGAGGCCCAGGCGCTCACACTGGCCGCATCTGTGT
>JAHZEE010000233.1 GCA_019421975.1 Clostridiales bacterium
AATGCGGAGAAGGAACTGCCGGACGCCTTTCTGCGGCGCTGCATCTTCCACTATATTGAGTTCCCCAATGCGGAGATGATGGAGAAAATTATCCGCGTCCACTTTGACCAGCTGGACGACAAGCTGCTGCAGCAGGTACTGGAGACCTTCTATGAGATCCGCGACCTGCGGGGGCTGCAGAAAAAGCCCTCCACCTCGGAGGTCATCGACTGGATTCAGGCGCTGCAGATTGGGGGAATTGCACCGGAGCGGATCGCCAAAGAGATCCCCTTTGCCGGCGCGCTGCTTAAGAAGAACGAGGATCTGGAGCTGCTTGAGCAGCACAAGCGCCCGCGTCCGGCGAGGGGCTGGTGAGATGTTTACCGACTTTTTTTATCTGCTCAGGACCCATGGCCTGGATGTGTCGCTCAATGAATGGATGGCGCTGCAGCAGGCGCTGGAGATGGGGCTGCACCATTCGAGCCTGACGGAGTTTTACTACCTGGCGCGGGCAGTCCTGGTCAAGACAGAGGCGGATTTCGACAGGTTTGACGGTGTGTTTCTGGAGTATTTCCGTGAGGTTCAGACCGTTGAGGAGCTGCCAAAGGAGCTGCTGGACTGGCTGGCAAATCCCAAGAAACAGGCGGCCTATGACAAGGACGAGGTGGACCGCCGCATCGGCGGCCTGACGCCGGAGCAGATCCGCAAAATGCTGGCCGAGCGGCTCAAGGAGCAGACCGAGCGCCATGACGGCGGAAAATACTGGGTCGGCACCGGCGGCACCTCGGCGTTTGGACACTCCGGCTATGCGCCGCAGGGGATCCGGGTGGGCGGCGAGAGCCGCCGGCGCTCGGCATTGCAGGTGGCGGGGGAGCGGAACTTCCGGGATTTCCGCGAGGACAATGTGCTCGACACCCGGCAGTTCCAGATGGCCTTCCGCCGGCTGCGCCAGTTCTCGGCGCGGCTGGATGGCCCCAAAGAGGAGCTCAATCTGGACGAAACCATCCAAAAGACCTGCGACAACGCGGGAAATCTGGAGCTGGTGTTTGGACGGCCCCGGAAAAACACCGTGAAGGTCCTGCTGCTGTTCGACTCCGGCGGCTCCATGTGGCCCTATACGCAGATGTGCTCGGCGCTGTTTCAGGCGGCGGTCAAGTCCGGGCACTTCAAGGATTTGCAGATCTACTACTTCCACAACTGCTGGTATGATGAGCTGTACACCACGCCGGACTGCGCCTACAGCAGCGCCGTTGAGACGGAGTGGGTGCTGCAAAACATCAAGAGCGACTATAAGGTGATTGTGGTGGGGGACGCCTCCATGTCCCCCTATGAGCTGCTCTCACCGGGCGGCTGCAACGACTATTACCACTACAATGAGGTGCCGGGGATCGACTGGATCAGGCGCTTTTTGGGGCGCTACCCCAAGATGGTCTGGCTCAATCCGCTGCCGCCGGAGCGGTGGCAGGGGGGCTATGGCAGCAGCACCATCCGTACCATTGAAAAAGAGGTCCCCATGTATCCTCTGACGGCCAAAGGGCTGGAGGAGGCCATGAAATACCTGATTTCAGCCCGCGGCCGGCGGGAGACTGCGTGAGGGGGCGCGTATTTTGGGAGAGCTGCGAATAGAGCAAGGAGACATCACCACCTATGCGGTGGATGCCATTGTAAATGCGGCCAACTGCTCGCTGCTGGGCGGCGGCGGTGTCGACGGCGCCATCCACCGGGCGGCTGGACCGGAGCGGCTGGCGGAGTGCCGGGGTCTGGGCGGCTGCGAGACGGGGCA
>JAHZEE010000024.1 GCA_019421975.1 Clostridiales bacterium
GTAGCCCAGGCCCTTGGGCCTGTAGCCGGTAAATGCGCAGGTCCTCATAGTCCCCCCCTGTGTGTATTACACTCCGCCACCCCATAAACAAGAAACACTGTGCAGGCATTTAAATGCCCTACACAGCGTTTCTCTCAACCACACAGAGGCTTTATACATTCGGCCATGCGAAAGGAAATAATCTCCAGGTGTGAGATTGAATCTCATTTTTAGGCGCTTACCCCGCCTGCGCAGGCTATGGGGAGCTGCGAACTCCCCATAGCTGCCATGTTGTTCTTGCTTCTCCCAATTACAACTGTATAGTTTCTTTTTTTAATTATATCACAACATTTGCAACAATACAAGTTATAATTATTTCCTTGTGCGTTGTCGTATAATCTTATATTAAAAGGTAAACTATCTCCAGGTGAGATTATGCAGAACAGACACAGTGAGAAATATAAACACTTGGGATTAAATATTGCATACTACCGCAAGGAACGCGGTTATTCTCAAAGCCGGTTTGCCGAAATTATCAATGTAAGTCGGACTCATATGAGTCGAATTGAGACAGCAAATTGCGCGGTCTCCCTGGATGTTATTTTCGACATTTGCGATGCTTTAGAAATTTCTCCCAATAGACTATTTGATTCTAGAACCTGATGAAAGCGGCCTAAAGGGCCGCTTTTAACACCTCTCAGTCCGCTTCGCGGCCAGCTCCCCTCAAGGGGAGCCTTTTTTATTGGGTGCTGTGCAGGTCCCAAAGCCTCCCCTGGAGGGGAGGTGGCATGACGCAGCCATGACGGAGAGGTGTCCGCCCGCGTCCGTCGGCCGGCGGATCACATCGGCCTGAAACCTGCACAAAATCTGCATTTCACCGTTGACGATGCCGATTTTTCGCAATATAATGAGTTCGCGTGTAACTCAATCAACACAGAAGGATAATTTTGGAGGTTTCAAATGCAGGATCTGTACATTGTAAACTGCTGCCGTACCGCTGTCGGTTCGTTCGGCGGCAGCTTGAAGGATGTCCCGGCACCCGAGATGGGCGCGACCGTTGTCAAAGAGGCGCTCAACCGCGCCGGCGTCAAGCCGGAGACTGTGGATGAGGTCATGTTTGGCTGCGTGCTCTCCGCGGGCCTTGGCCAGAATGTGGCCCGCCAGGTCGCCATCAAGGCCGGCATTCCCCAGGAGGTGCCCGCCTATACCGTCTCCATGGTCTGCGGCTCCGGTATGAAGTCCGTCATCGAGGGCGCCCGCGCCATCCTGTGCGGCGACGCCGACATCATCGTGGCCGGCGGCACCGAGAACATGTCCGCCGCGCCCTATTCCGTGCCGGCAGCCCGCTGGGGCGCCCGCATGAACCAGAGCACCCTGGTGGACACCATGATCATCGACGGCCTGTGGGATGCGTTTAACCACTACCACATGGGCACCACCGCGGAGAATATCTGCGACCAGTACGGCCTGACCCGTGAGGAGCTGGACGCCTTTGCCCTGGCCTCCCAGCAGAAGACCGCCGCCGCCCAGGCCTCCGGCCGGTTCAACGACGAGATCGTGCCGGTCATGGTCAAGAAAAAGCGCGAGCTGGTCGAGTTCAAGGTCGACGAGTTCCCGAAGAATGATACCGATGAGGCCAAGCTCACCAAGCTGCGCGGCGCGTTCCCCCTGGCCGACGGCACGCCGGGCAGCCGCGTCACCGCTGGCAACGCCTCCGGCATCAACGACGGCGCGGCCGCCATTGTGCTGGCCTCCGGCGAGGCTGTCAAGAAGTACGGCCTGAAGCCCATGGCAAAGCTCGTCTCCTGGGGACAGGGCGGCGTGGACCCGAAGGTCATGGGCCTCGGCCCCATCCCGGCCTCCACCCAGGCCATGCAGAAGGCCAACCTGACCATTGACGACATCGATCTCATCGAGGCCAACGAGGCCTTTGCAGCCCAGTCCGTGGCCGTTGCCAGGGATTTGCACTTCGACATGAGCAAGGTCAATGTGAACGGCGGCGCCATCTCCATTGGCCACCCGGTCGGCGCGTCCGGCGCCCGCATCATCGTCACTCTGCTGCACGAGATGCAGAAGCGTCCCGAGGTCAAGCGCGGCCTGGCCACGCTGTGCATCGGCGGCGGCATGGGCGTCGCCACCATCTTTGAAAAGTGCTGATCGCCTGAATATCCGGCCAGTCTCCGCGCGTGTGGAGACTGGCCCTTTTTCTGAAAGGAGCGGGACTATGGCCCCTGTTTTTTCGATTCTGGGGGACTCCATCTCCACCTTTGCCGGTGTGAGCATCCCCGGCCACATGGTCTTTTACGACGCATACACCCAGCGCCGGGCGGGGCTGCGCACCGCAGATGACACCTGGTGGATGCAGGTGATCGCAGCCAGGAGCGGGCGCCTGGGCGTCAACTGCTCCGGCGCGGGCACGCTCATCTGCGGCCTCGGCGCGGGCGCAGGCTGTTCGGAGCAGCGCACCGGCTGTCTCGGCCAGAACGGCGCACCCGACTGGATCCTGGTGGCCATGGGGGCCAACGACTGGGCCTGCGGCGTGCCGCTGGGGACGGCGGGCACCCTGGATGTGCGCACCTTCTTTGGGGCCTGCCAGCAGATGCTGCGCCGCCTGAGGGCGGCCTGCCCCACCGCGCAGGTGGTTCTGGCCACGCTGCCGCGCGGCCGGGATCCGGAGGACGGCCCGATGTTCTTCAATGCCGAGTCCACCGGCCCCATAGAGCCCTACAACGAGGTCATCCGCGCGGCCTGCGCCCTGGAGGGCGGCCGGGTGGCGGACCTGGCGGCGGCCTGTCCCACCTACTCCACCCTGGACGGCGTGCACCCCGACGCCGCGGGGATGCGCCAGCTGGCCGCGGGCTGGCTGGCCTGCCTGTAAAAAAAGCACCGGGACTGCCCGGTGCTTTTCCTATTTTAAAAGTGCAATCAGCGCGTCGACCTCTGCCTCAGCCGTTGCCCAGCTGGTGACAAAACGCACCACCGTGCGGCCGTCCGGCAGCGGCTGCCAGACGCTGTAGCTGGCGTTCCCCTCGAGCTTTTTGAGCGCGGCGTCGTCCAGGATCACCAGAATCTGATTGGTGGGCGAGTCGGCCCAGATCTCGTAGCCCAGCGCCGCAAGGCCCGTCTTGAGCCGCTGGCCGAGCCGGGTCCCGTGCGCGCCGCAGGCCAGATACCGGCCCTCGTCCATCAGCACCTCGAACTGAAGCCCCAGCAGCCAGCCCTTGACCAGCAGGCCGCCGTGCTGCTTGATGAGGGAGAAGAAATTCCGCGGCAGCGTCCCGGGATCCGGCGCCACCACCGCCTCGCCGAACAGGGCTCCCACCTTGGTGCCGCCGATGGTGAACACCGAGCACCGCCGGGCAAGGCCCGCCAGGTCCAAATCCGACGCCGCGGCCAGGCCATAGCCCAGCCGGGCGCCGTCCAGATACAGCGGGATCCGGTACTTCCGGCAGACGGCAAAGAGCGCCTCCAGCTCCTGCGCCGTGTAGAGGGTTCCGAATTCCGTCGGATACGACAGATAGACCATGCCCGGCTCCACCATGTGCGCGTGGGTCTCATCGCGCCAGAAGGCGGCCAGATAGTCCTCCAGTGTCCCCGCCTCCAGCTTTCCGTGGGGCTGCCGCAGCGCGAGCACCTTGTGGCCGGGCCGCTCGATGGCCCCCGCCTCATGGACATTCACATGGCCGCTCTCTGCGGCCACCACGCCCTGGCAGGGGTTCAGCAGTGCGTCAATGACCACTGTGTTCACCTGGGTGCCGCCGGTGAGAAAGTAGACCGCAGCATCCGGGCAGCCGCAGGCGGTGCGGATGCGCCGGCGGGCCGACGCGCAGATTGCATCGGCGCCGTAGCCGGGCTGCTTCTGCAGGTTCCCCGCGACCAGGCGGCGCAGAATCTCGGGGTGTGCCCCCTCCATATAGTCGCTGTCAAAGTGCAGCATCTTCATTCTCCCAAAAAGAGAGCGGGCGCCAGGCGCCCGCTCTTTCTGATCTCTGTCAGGGTACCACCGTGATGAGCGTCGCATCCAGCTCGGAGCTGCTGACGCGGTTGCCGTAGATGAGCACGGTGTCGCCCACCTCCACCTTGCTGAGGGTGATGCTGCCGCCGGTGCTTGAGACAATGGTGGCATCCTTGGTATTCACATAGATGAGTCCGTCGTCCTGCACCAGCAGCTGCCGCGCGGTGGTGTCCACCAGCAGCACCTTGCCGGTCAGAGAGTCCGAATTGGTGGCCGCAGCCTCAATGACAATGTCCGTGATGGTCTTGCCGGAGAGGGTCAGCGTGACGGAGTCGCCCACACGCAGCTCACTCAGCGCCGCCTTTTTCTTGTCCTTGGTGACGGTCACATAGGGGCTGACGCTGTAGCCATTGATATCGCCGTCCTCGTCCACCGTCAGATGGTAGCCGTCGCTGGTCTGGCTGATGCTGGTGACGGTGCCCTCGGTGGTTTCGGCCTTGGCGTCGGTGTCGGTGGCAATCTCCCGGATCTCGCCGTCGCGGATGCGGATGGTCAGCAGGTCGCCCTCCTGCAGCCGGGTCAGGCCATCCTCGTAGGTGATGCCGCCGCGGGAAATGGTCGGCTGCTCGGAGATGAGGAACTGGAGCTGGAACACGGCGCCGTCCTCGTCCTCCACCATCACGGTGCAGGTGGTGCCGTAGTCCATGCTGAGCATGGTGCCCTCCAGCTCGTACTCACCGGGATAGGCCCAGACCTGCTCCAGCCGCTTTTCGCCCATCTTGGCGGTGACATACGAGCCGCGGGCCAGGCTTGTCTTGGGAATGGACTTATTCTCATAGTAGAACGCCGTCTCGTCCTTGTCGAACAGGTAGGACTTGGTGCTGTTGTCATCGGAGCTGACAATGGACAGCGCCGTGGTGTCCGAGGTCTTGAGCTGGCCCTGGATCCAGTCGCTCTTGGTGTCCACCACCGCGCGGGTCACGGTCTTCTCGTCCGTGTCGAAGTAGAGCTCTGCAAAGCCGCCCTCATAGGAGCTGCTCATCTTGCTGACGCTCTTGCCGTCCACGGTGAGCGATGCATCCGGATCCACATCCAGCACATACTCCACGCCTGTCATGCTGCGCAGGGTCACAGCGCCGGTGCTGGCGTCCAGCAGCACGCCCTTGAACTTCTTCACCCCGTCGGACTGGGCCAGGGTGGGCAGGCCGTCGTGATCGTCCAGATACGCCAGGGTGCGGGAGAACATGGCCGCAACCTCCGAGCGCTTGACGCCGCTCTTGGGGTTAAAGGTGTTGTCGCTGTTGCCCTCGACGACGCCCGCCTCATAGAGCACCTGCACATAGCTGCGGCGCGCCGCCGTGATGCTCTCCAGATCCGTGAAGGGCAGGTTGACCGTCTTGATGGCCTCGGCGTCGGACTCAAGCTGCATGGCGCGCACAAACAGCACCGCCAGGTACTCCCGCGTCAGATTGCCGCTCAGGCCGCCCGCCGCGATCAGCTCCTGCAGCTCCGTCTCAGAGATGACGCCGCCGGCCAGGCAGACGACGATCACATCCTCGTCGTTGAGCCAGCTCTGCGTCGACGGGATGACCTCCTGGGCAAACGCGCCGTACTCCTCCCGTGCCAGATCCAGCGCCGCCTCCTCCACATCAAACAGGCGGCTCATCAGCGTCAGCGCCGTGGCGCCCGTGATGCTGGACTCCGGCCGCATGGTGTTGTCATCATATCCCTTGAGGTAGCCCAGCTCGTTGAGCTCCAGCATATACTCCTCGGCCCAGTGTCCCTCCAGGTCAGAAAAGCTGGCCGCGAATACCATGCCGGATCCGACCAGCGCCAGCGCCAAAACCAGCGCCAGCGTGCGCGTCAGAACATTCCTTCTCATGTATGTATCCTCCTATATGAGATCCACCGCCCGTCTTGTGAGGGCTTGTCTGTGTTATAAGTGATTATAACACAAACAAACCTGGAAGTGGTATAGAAAATTTGGAGATTCTGGCAGATTCTTCTTCTGCCAGATTTCTACCCGATTGGACGCCTTTTCTCAGGAAAAGTTCCAAAAAAATCCCGTTCCGCCCAGCGGAACGGGATTGGCTTATGCCTTTGGAAACACAATGGTAACGGTGGTCCCCTTGCCCTCCTGGCTCTGCAGGCTCAGCTCGCCGTGATGCAGCAGCACACCGTGCTTGACGATGGACAAGCCCAGCCCTGTGCCGCCGGTGGCCTTGCTGTGGCTCTTGTCCACCCGGTAGAACCGCTCAAACACCCGGCTCTGATGCGCCTGCGGGATGCCGATGCCCGTGTCCGAAACGGTGAGCACCACGCGCCGGTCCGTCTGCTCCACGCGGACCGTCACCGAGCCGCCTGGCCGGTTGTATTTGATGGCGTTCTCCATCAGGTTGCAGAGCACCTCGTCCAGCACCCGGCCGGAGCCCTCGAGCACAGCGTCCTCGCCCTCAATCTTAATCTGCACCTGCTTTTCGGCGGCCAGCGGCTCCAGCCGGCCGGCCACCGTCTCGGCCAGGCGGCGCAGCGCCACCGGCTCCCGGGCCAGATCCGTGCCCTCGTCGAGCCGCGAGAGCTGCAAAATGTCCTCCACCAGCGCCATGAGCCGGGTTGCCTCCTTGTAGATCTTGCCCGCAAAGGGCCGCATATCCTCCGGCCGGACCATGCCGCTCTGCATCAGCTCCGCATAGCCGGAGATCGAGGTGAGGGGCGTCTTGAGCTCGTGGGAGACATTGGCCGAGAACTCTCTGCGCAGCTGCTCGGCCTGGCTGCGCTGGGTGATGTCCAGCAGCAGAATGACCACGCCCTGCTGGGCCTGTCCCGCGCGCACCGGCGCGGCCAGAAACTGGTAGCGCCGACCCTCCCAGGCCAGCTCCGTCTCCGCCTCCTGCCCCTGCTGGGCCTGCTCAAGCACCGGCATGATGGCCGCGTTGTGGCTGACGGAATACAGATGCTTGCCCACATACGCGCCCTGCACCCCAAAGATCTCCGCAGCGCGGCGGTTCATGGAGAGGATGGTGCCGTCCTTTCCCAGCACGATCAGGCCCTCGTCCATCTGGGCCGTGATGGTGGCGAGCTCCTCCTGCCGCTCCCGCAGCTGCTGCAGCTGCTGCTGAATCTGCTGGTTCTGATGGGAGATACGGGTCAAAAACGGCGCCAGCTCGTCGTAGACCTCGTTGTTTTCCAGGGGGTGCTCCAGATCGATGTGGTTGATGGGCTCGGCCACCCGGCGCGAGACCCGGTGGGCCAGACACAGCGAGAGCACCACCGCCGCGATCAGCACAAAAAAGATGGGCGGCAGCATCCCCCCCAGCAGCATCCAGACTGTGGTCCGGGTGCCGCTGACGCGCAGAACGGTGCCATCGTCGAGCCGGACCGCATAGTTGAGCGTCTGGCGGCCCAGGGTCTCCGACCGGCGGACGCTGAAGCCCGTGCCGGTCTGAAGGGCCTGCTGGACCTCCTGCCGGTCGGCGTGATTCTCCAGCATCGCCTGGCCGCTGCGGCTGTCGTAGCGCACGGTGCCGTCTGACTCGATCCAGGTGATCCGCGCGTTCAGGTCTCCCCGCTGCTGCAGCGCCTGGCAGTAGTCCAGGCCGCCCTGCTCCACGCCCTGGGCAATATAGGCGGTCTCCTGGCGCAGCTGCTGCTCATACTGGCTGTCAAAGTACTCATAGAGCGCGCCCATGATGAGCAGCAGGCTCGCCAGCAGCACTGTCACCGCCACCAGAAAGCAGGACCGGAAGATCTTTCGGGTCATCTGCCCAGCCCTCCCAGCCGGTAGCCGATGCCGCGGACGGTCTCCACATAGCCGCTGCACTCGCCCAGCTTCTGCCGCAGGGTGCCGACATGGACATCCACCGTGCGGGTCTCGCCGCCGTAGTCATAGCCCCAGACCTGCTGGAGCAGCTCGTCGCGTGTGATGACCGCGCCGCGGCGGGCCATCAGAAGGTGCAGCACCGCAAACTCCTTGAGCGTCAGATTGATCTCCCTGCCGTCCAGCTTCACCTGGTGCCGGATCGGGTCGAGCGTCAGCCGGCCGGCCTGGAGCACCTCGCCGCGCTCCGGCTCGCCGGCCGGGGCCGTCGTCCGCCGCAGCACCGCGCGGATGCGGGAGAGCAGCTCCATCATCCCAAAGGGCTTTGCCACATAGTCGTCGGCGCCCGCGTCCAGCCCCAGGACCTTGTCGTACTCCTCTCCCTTGGCCGTCATCATGATGACAGGGATCTGGGCCGTCTCCGGGCTGTGCTTCAGCTTCTTCAAAATGGAGATTCCGTCCTCCCCCGGCAGCATGATGTCCAGCAGCACCAGCTCGGGCGTCTGCTGCGCCACGGCCTGCCAGAAGGCCGCGCCGTCGGCAAAGCCTGCGGCCGGCAGGCCGGAGGTCTGCAGCGCGTAGCTCACCAGCTCCCGGATATTGGGGTCGTCCTCTACAATGTAAATCATATCTCTGCCTCCATCCGCTGTTTCCGCATTTTCTTTATTATAGCGGAACCGGGCGGATTTGTGGATGGTTTTTTTCTCTGGTGCGGCCGTCCGGGCCTTTTTTCTTTACACGGCCTCGTGGACGCCGGTGATGGAAAACTTGACCCAGCTGGCCACAATGGCGGCGTGGTCGGCGATGCGCTCAAAGTATTTGGCGATCATCAGTGTGTCCAGGGCCGCCTGGCCGATGGCCGGCGTGGCCGCAATGGCCGTGATCAGCTCCTCTTTCACCTGCAAAAACAGGTTGTCGACCACATCGTCGTAGGCGATGACCGCCTCGGCCTTCTCCAGATCCCGGTCCACATAGGCCCCCACGCTCTGGGTCACCATGTGGATGGTGTGCCGCGCCATGTCGTGGAGCTGGGTCGACCAGCCGAGCGGGCCTGCGGGCAGATACTGCACAATCTCGGCAATCTCGGCCGCCTGGTGGCCGATGCGCTCGAGGTCTGTCACCATCTTGAGCGCCGCCGAGATCTGCCGCAGATCCCGGGCCACCGGCTGCTGCTGCAGCAAAAGCTTCAGGCACATGGTCTCGATGTCCCGCTCCATCTGGTCGACCTCGTCTGCCAGGGAGATGGTCTCGCGCACGCGCTGGGCATCGTGGCTCTCCAGCGCATGCAGCGCGCTGGAGATGGTACTCTCACACAGCGCGCCCATTTTAATCATCCGCTCATTGAGCAGCGCCAGCTGCTCGTCAAATTTATTTCTCAATCTGCTTTCCTCCAATCAGCCGAACCGGCCGGTGATATAGTCCTCTGTGCGCTTGTCGCTGGGCATGGAGAACAGCCGCTCGGTGTCGTCAAATTCCACCAGCTCCCCCAGCAGGAAGAACGCAGTTTTGTCGGAAATCCGGGCGGCCTGCTGCATATTATGCGTGACCATCACAATCGTATACTCCTTTTTGAGCTCCACCGCCAGGTCCTCAATTTTGGAGGTGGAGATGGGGTCGAGCGCGCTGGTCGCCTCGTCCATGAGCAGGATGTCCGGCTCCACCGCCAGGGCGCGGGCGATGCACAGCCGCTGCTGCTGGCCGCCGGAGAGGCCCAGCGCGGACTTCTTCAGCCGGTCCTTCACCTCGTCCCAGATGGCGGCCGAGCGCAGGGACCGCTCGACGATGTCGTCCAGCTTCGCCTTGTTGCGGATGCCGTGGGTGCGGGGGCCGTAGGCCACATTGTCAAAGATGGACATGGGGAAGGGATTGGGCTTCTGAAAGACCATGCCGATGCGCTTGCGCAGCCAGGTGACATTGACCTCGCCGCTGTAGATGTCCTGCCCCCGGTAGAGCATCTTGCCCTGGATGGTGACGCCGGGAACCAGATCGTTCATCCGGTTGATGGTCTTCATAAAGGTGGATTTGCCGCAGCCGGATGGCCCGATCAGCGCCGTGATCTCCTTTTCCGGGATCTCCATGGTGATGGACTTGAGCGCCTGGTGGGCGCCGTAGAAGAGATCCAGATTTTCAGATTTTAAAATGGTGGATTCAGCCATGGTTGGTAACTCCTTTTGATCGCCGTCACTGACGCTTGAGCTTCTTACCGGCCAGAGAGGCGGCCAGGTTGATGAGAATGGTCAGGACCAGCAGAATGGTGGCAATGGAGAAGGCGACGGCAAAGTCCGCGCGCTCCTTGGCGTAGACATACAGGGCCACGGTGAGGGTGGCGCCGGAGCTCTTGATAAAATTGGCCACGGTGGAGAAGTCCTGCATCATGGTGGACATGCTCACCGTGTACATGAGGATGGCGCTCTCACCGACAATCCGGCCCACCGCCAGAATACAGCCGGTGATGATGCCGTCGATGCTGCTGGGCAGCACGACGGTGCGGATCATGTGCCACTTGCCGCTGCCCAGCCCCAGAGCGCCCTCCCGGTAGGACTGGGGCACCGTCTTGAGGCTCTCCTGGGTGGTCCGCATGATGGTGGGGAGCACCATGATGACCATGGTGAGCGAGCCTGCCAGCAGGGTCTTTCCCAGGCCCAGGGACACGCAGAAGATGATATTGCCCACCAGCGCGTAGATGATCGAGGGGATACCGGCCAGCGTCTCAGTGGCAAACTCGATGAGCTCCACCAGCCGGCGGTTGTGGGCGTACTCTGTCAGGTAGATGGCGGCGCCCACGCCCAGCGGCAGGACGATGACGAGCGAGACCACAATGACATAGAGCGTGTTGTAGATGGCGGGCAGGATGCCCATGGTGCCCTTGAGGACGCTCTCGGCGGTGGTGAGAAAGCTCAGGCTGATGCCGGGAATGCCGCGATAGCAGATATAGCCGATGAGGAAGACCAGCAGCGCGCAGGTCAGCCCGGCGCAGAGGTACAGCAGAATGCGGGCGACCACATCGTAGAGCCTGCGGGAAACGGAGAGTCTCTGGTTCATCTCACGCCTCCTTCTTCCGCTTCAACACCAGATTGAGCAGAACATTGATGAGCATGATAAACAGGAACAGCACCAGGCCGATGGAGTAGAGCGCATTTCTCTGCAGGCTGCCAACGGACGCGTAGTTCATCTCGATGGCGATGCCTGTGGTCAAAAAGCGGACGCTGGAGAACAGCGAGGGCATGTTGGCCACATTGCCGGCCACCATGATGATGGCCATGGCCTCTCCGATGGCCCGGCCGATGCCCAGCACCACCGCCGCGGCGATGCCGCTCTTGGCCGCAGGGACACTGACGCGGAAATAGGTCTCCAGATTGGTGGCTCCCAGCGCCAGGCTGGCCTCCTCATACTCCTTTGGCACCGCGTGGAGCGCGGTCTCCGAGACGGAGATGATGGAGGGCAGGATCATCACCGCCAGCACCACAATGGCCGCAAGCAGGCTGTCGCCGGCCGGCAGGTGGAAGGTGGTCCGGATCCAGGGCACCAGCACCATCATACCCACCAGGCCGTAGACCACCGACGGAATGCCCGCCAGCAGATTGACCACCGGGCGGATCATGGCCGCCACCTTGGGCGGCGCCACCTTCGCCAGAAACACCGCTGTGAAAAAGCCGATGGGCACGCCGATGACGATGGCGCCGGCTGTGCCGTAGACCGAGGTGAGAATCAGCGGCAGGATGCCGAACTGGTCGTTATTGGCAGACCAGGTGTCGCCGAAGAGGAAATCAAAGAGGCCGATTTCCCGGATGGCGGGCAGGCCGGAGACGATGAGATAAATACTGATCACCAGCACAAAGGCCACCGCGATCAGGCCGCAGATCAAAAACAGGATCTGCATGATTCGCTCGGCGGGCTTGACAGCGGGGGCTGGAGGTCTTCGCTTCTTTCATAAGTAGATCCGCCTTTCGGATGATTTCCGGTTATGACTGTGAGACACAGCCGTCACCGGTTGTGTCTCACAGACGCCAGATCAAATTATTGCGCTCAGGGCGCCACAGCACCTGCAATGGCGATCTGCTCGGCGACCTCGTCGCTCATGGCGTAATCCAAAAACGCCTGCGCGGCGGCGGAGAGCTCTGCGCCGTCCTTGGTCACCATGACGAAGGGACGCTGGATCTCATAGGTGCCGTCCTTGACGGTCTCCTCGGTGGGATCCACCTCGGACAGGGAGGAATAGCCGATGGCGTTGGGGTTGGAGGCCACATTGCCGATCACATCGCCGGTGGAGCCGTACTCGTTCTTGTAGACGCAGGCGCCCTCGACGCCGACGATCTCCTCAAAGGCGGTGCGGGTGCCGGAGCCGTCCTCACGGCCCAGAACCGCGATCTCCAGGTCCTCGCCGCCCAGATCCTTCCAGTTGGTGATCTCGCCGGTAAAGATCTTGGCGATGTCCTCCACGCTCAGGTCGTCTACGCCGTTGGCCGGATTGACAACTACCGCCACACCGTCGAGCGCGATGATGTGCTCCACAGCGCCCTCCGCCTTCTCCTCGTCCTTCAGGGCGCGGGAGGCCAGGCCGATATCAGCGGTGCCGGACAGGGCCGCCTCGACGCCTGCGCCGGAGCCGGTGCCGGAGTAGTTGACGGTGACATCCGGATGGAGCTCCTTAAAGCTCTCCTGCAGCACGGCCATCACATCGGCCATGGAGGTGGAGCCGTCGGTGTTCACAATGCCGGACAGGGCCTCGTCGGTGTCGTCTGTCTGCTCCGGCTGCTGGGTGGTCGTGGTGTCGGAGGGCTGCTGGGTGTCGGTGTTGGGCTCTGTGGTGGTGCCGTTGCTGCCGCAGCCGGCCAGCATGCCGACCATCAGTGCCAGCGCCAAAAACAGGGATAACTTCTTTTTCATAAGTATAAACATTCCTTTCTGAAATGAATCTCACAGGGGGGAGGTCTGCCGTCACCGCCGGAAGGGCCGGTCGCTGCTGACAGGTCCTATCTTAGCCGCTGGGTTGTAAAGTCCTCTATCCTGAAAAAATCAAGTTTTTGTAAAGTCGCCGCACATCAAAAAACGCCGTGGAGCCTGTGGCTCCACGGC
>JAHZEE010000025.1:0-3733 GCA_019421975.1 Clostridiales bacterium
ACCGACCGCATCGTGGCCATCAACATGATCTGCACCTTTGTGGTCATTTTTCTGTGCCTAACGGCGTTCTATCTGCAGCAGACCTACCTTGTGGACATCGCCATTCTCTACGCCCTGCTGAACCTGGTGACAGTGGCCATCCTGACCCGTGTGGTGGTCTCACACAAGCGCCAGAAGCAGCACGGGCGGCCGGAAAAGGAGGAACCGAAGCCATGATTCGTCTGATTTTGGGGCTGGCGCTTTTGGCGCTGGGGCTGTTTGTCTGCTGCGTGTCGGTGCTGGGGGTGTTCCGGTTCCGGTATGTGCTCAGCCGGATGCACGCGGCCTCGCTGGCCGACACCATGGGGCTGTTTTTGACCCTTTTGGGCATCGCGGTGCTCTCGGGCTTCACGGTGATGACGGCAAAGCTGGCCATCACCTGGGTCTTTATGTGGATCGCCAGCCCCGTCTCCTCCCATCTGATCGCCAGGATGGAGACGCTGCTCATCGGACGGCTGCCTGACGGCCGGGACCGGGGGGAGGCGCAGGACCTATGATGATGCAGGTGCTGCTGCTGTTGGGGCTGATCGTCTGCGCTGTGGCCGCGCCCTTTATCAAGCGGCTGCTCACCACGGTGATTGTGTTTATGGCCTATTCCAGCATCATGGCCATCTTGTGGGTGCTGCTGGAGTCGCCGGACCTCGCCATCACGGAGGCGGCGGTGGGCGCCGGCATCACCACGGTGCTGTTTATTGTCACCCTCTACCGCATCCACGAGCTGAAGGGAGTCGACGACGATGACAAAACCTGACGGCCGCTTCAGCCGGTGGCTGGAGGGAGAGACGCCG
Organism: Clostridiales bacterium; assembly: GCA_019421975.1. Classification (GTDB taxonomy): domain Bacteria; phylum Bacillota; class Clostridia; order Oscillospirales; family Oscillospiraceae; genus CAKTFW01. The sequence goes on from JAHZEE010000025.1 coordinate 828, forward strand.
CTGTTTGACGACGAGCGGAGCGTGCTGCTGGACTATGACGGCCTGGAGCCGGACCAGCCCCAGAAGCCGCGCCGCCGGGACCGGGGCACCGGCGCCATTCTCAGCCGCCACTACAAATTTTACCGCTTTTTGTCGGTCTGCGCGTGCATCACCCTGATGGTGCTGCTGATGATCTCCATCTACGAGCTGCCCCGGTTTGGAGATCCCCACACGCCGTCCAACAACGGCGTGGCCCAGCGCTATATCCGCGACGGCGCGGCCGAGACGGGCGCGCTCAACGCCGTGGCCGGCATGATTCTGGACTACCGGGCCTTTGACACCTTCGGGGAGTCCACGGTGCTCTTTGCCGCCACCATGAGCGTGCTGTTTCTGCTCCAGTCCCGGCCGGAGAAGCGGCGGCTGCAGGCCTACCGGGACCAGCCCAGCGATGTGCTGCTCCAGGGGGCGGTGCGGATCGTGCTTCCGTTTATCCTGCTCTATGGCATCTATGTGGTGCTCAACGGCCACCTGTCTCCCGGCGGCGGATTTTCCGGCGGCGCGGTGCTGGGGGCCGGGCTGATCCTCTACAGCGCCGCCTTCGGCCGGCAGCGGCTGGGTACGCTCCTCTCGCCGGAGCACACCTCGAAGATCATCATTATCGGCCTGCTCATCTATGCCGCGCTCAAGAGCTTTTCCTTCTTCACCGGCGCCAACCAGATGGAGGTCCACATCCCCAAGGGCACCCTGGGCAACATCTTCTCCGCCGGCTTCATTCTGCCGCTCAACATCTGCGTCGGCATCATCGTGGCCTGTACGGTGTTCACCTTTTTCCTGCTTTTCAGCGAAGGAGACGACTGACATGCTCAACATGCTCCTGGATATGCGATTTGAGATCACCACGGTGATCCTGTTTAGCTCCGGCTTTATGACGCTGCTGCTGCATCCCAACCTCATCAAGAAGATCATCGGCATGAACATCATGGACACGGCCATCTTCCTGTTTTTGGCGGCCGACGGCTATGTGGAGGGCGCCATGGCGCCCATTGTGGAGGGCATCAAGGCCGATCCCACCCTCTACATCAACCCCGTCCCCAGCGGCCTGGTGCTCACGGGCATTGTGGTCTCGGTGAGTACCACGGCGTTCTTTCTGGCGCTCACGGTGCGCCTCTATAAAAAATACAACTCGCTGAATCTGGACATGATCCTGCTGCTGGCGAAGAAAGAGAAGGACTGAATGCTGCCGTTCTATCAGAATCTGCCGTTTTTCAGCATCATTCTGGCCATGCTGGCGAGCATCGCGTCGCCGCTGTTCCGCAAGACCCGCATGGCCTACGGACTGACGGTCCTCACAACGGCGCTGATCTTTGTGTTTTCGGTGATCGTCACAATCTGCACCCTGCACGCCGGCACCAGCTTCACCTACTGGCTGGGCCACTTTCCGGCGCCCTGGGGCAACGAGCTGCGCGCCGGCACCCTGGAGGGACTGCTGGCGGCCTGCTTCGCAGGCGTCATGCTGCTCTCCCTGCTGGGCGGCCACCAGGACTTTGACGACGACATTCTGCAGGGCAAGCAGGGCATCTACTTTTTGATGCTGAACCTTTTGACCTCCACCCTGATGGTGCTGGTCTATACCAACGACCTGTTCACGGGCTATGTGTTTTTGGAGATCAGCGCCATCGCCTGCTGCGCGCTGGTCATGGCCCGCCAGACGGGCGCGGCCATCGCGGCCACCATCCGGTACATGATTTTCAACTGCGTGGGCTCGGGCCTGTTTCTGCTGGGCCTGTCCATCCTCTACCGCTGCACGGGCCACCTGCTGATGCCCAGCCTGCACGCGAAAATTCTCGAGTACGCCGGCCGCGGCGAGTACATCTTCCCCATGATCGCCGCCTTCGGCCTCATGACCATCGGCCTGGCGGCCAAGTCCGGCCAGTTCCCGTTCCACAGCTGGCTGCCCGGCGCCCACAGCAACGCCACCACCACCTCCAGCGCCATCTTGTCCGGCCTGGTGCTCAAGGGCTATGTCATCTTTCAGATCAAGCTCATCATCCGGGTGTTCAGCCTCGATGTGGTGGTCCGCTGGCACCTGGCGGAGCTGCTGTTCGTCTTTGGCCTTCTGGGCATGATTATCGCCTCGGTCCGGGCGGCCCAGGAGGAGGCGGCCAAGCGCATGATCGCCTTTTCCACCGTGGCCCAGATTGGCTACATCTATGTGGCCATGGGCATGTGCACCCTCGTGGGCATGGCGGCGGCCTGCTTCCAGGTCATCGCCCACGCGTTCACCAAGACCATGCTCTTTACCAGCATGGGCTCGCTCATGGACGCGTCCGGCCACGAGAAAAACCTGCACTATCTGCGCGGCGCGGCCCGCCGCTCGCCCCTGGCCGGCGTCGCATTCACCGTGGGCGCGCTCTCGCTGTGCGGCTTTCCCCTGCTGGCGGGCTTCGGCGCCAAGTACCTCATCGCCGAGGCCGCGTTTCACTCGCCGGTCTATCTGATGATGACCCTGGTGGGCCTGGCGGTGAGCGCCCTGCTCAACGCCATGTACTACATCCCCGCCGTGGTGAACCTGTGGATGCCACCAATGCAGGACTATCCGCCCGTCCGGTCGGATCTCAGCCGCCGGGTGGCGCTGGTGCTGTTCATCGCGGTAAATGTGGCCCTGGGCGGCGTTCTTTGCCCGCTCCCGCGCGCTGCTGCACCGCTCGCTGGCGGCGCTTCTGGGCGCAGAGCTGCTGCTGGTGCTGGCGCTGGGACTGGGATGTACCCAGCCTGTGACCCTCTTCCGGGCCACGGATACCCTCGCCTTCACCCTTCAGGCGGACCGGATCTCTCTGCTCTTTGGCCTGATCGCCACGGCCGCATGGCTGGGCGCGGGCATCTTCGCCATGCGCTACATGGACCACGCGCCCCACTCCTTCCGTTTT
>JAHZEE010000025.1:3778-11053 GCA_019421975.1 Clostridiales bacterium
CCAGCTCACCCTGAGCGCGCTGCTCATCATCTGCTTTGCGGGCAATCTCGCCACGCTCTACCTGGGCTACGAGGCCATGACCCTGCTGAGCCTGCCCATGGTGCTGCACAGCGGCACCAAGCAGGCCCGCAACGCGGGCGTCAAGTACCTGGGCTTCTCGGTACTGGGCGCGGGCCTGGGGCTGTTCGGCCTGTTTTTCCTGCAGGGCCTCTGCCAGACCGGCCAGTTCACCCCGGGCGGCGTGCTGGATGCGGCAAAGCTGGCCGGCCGTGAGAACGAGCTGCTGATCCTGTATCTGATTCTGTGCGTGGGCTTCGGCTGCAAGGCGGGCATGTATCCCCTCCACGGCTGGCTGCCCACGGCCCACCCGGTGGCCCCGGCCCCGGCCAGCGCCGTGCTCTCCGGCGTCATCACCAAGATGGGTGTGCTGGCCATCTTGCGCGTCACCTTCTTCCTCATCGGGCCGCAGCTTCTGCTGGGAAGCTGGGCGCAGGCGGCGCTGCTCTGCCTGAGTCTCGGCACGGTCTTTCTCGGCTCCATGCTGGCCTACCGGGAAAAGCTGCTCAAAAAGCGGCTGGCCTGGTCCACGGTCAGCCAGGTGTCCTATGTGCTCTTCGGCATCTTTTTGCTCAACGAGGCGGCGCTGCAGGGCGCGCTTTTGCAGATTGTGTTCCATGCCATCGCCAAGAACGGCCTGTTTCTGGCGGCCGGCGCCATCATCTTCGTCACCGGCCGCACCCGCACCGACCAGATGGAGGGGGTGGGCCTGCAGATGCCGTGGATTCTGGGGGGCTTCACCCTCTGCGCCCTCTCGCTCATCGGTATCCCGCCCCTGGCGGGCTTCTGGAGCAAGTGGGACCTCATTCTGGGCGCCATGGACGCGCCGGTGTTCGGGGCCATCGCGATGGCCGGCGTGATTGTGCTGCTGGTCAGCGCCATCCTCACGGCGGGCTACCTGCTGCCCATTGTGCGCGACGCCTACTTCCCTGGCGCGGGCTTTCCCAAGCCGGAGCGGCTGCGGGCCGGCGGCTGCCTGACCGGGCCGGTGGCGGCCTGCGCGCTTTTACTGCTGGCCCTGGGCCTGGCGCCAGGCCTCTGCCAGACGGCGGCAGACCTTCTGGGCGCGGGCCTGTTTTAGACCAACTGACTTGTAGGAAAGGAGGGAGCACGGATGGCGATTTTGGCGGTGTTGGCGGTGCTGCTGCCCATTGGGGCGGGCTTTGCGCTGCTGCTGCTCAACCTGACCGACCGGAAAAAACGCCAGATCTTTGTGATGGCCAGCCTGCTGGCGGGCGCGGCGGTGTCGCTGGCCGTCTTTTGGGGCGGCACAGGCGTCTGGACACTGATCTGCTTCGGATCGCGCATCACCTTCGCCCTGGGGGTCGACTCCCTGGCCAGAATCTTTGGCACCATGGCCGCGCTGCTGTGGATCCCCGCCACCGTGTATGCCTTCGAGTACATGAGGCACGAGGGCGCAGAGGTGCGCTTCTTCGCGTTCTATCTCATGAGCTTCGGCGTCACCATGGGCATTGCCCTGGCCGCCAACCCCATCACCCTGTTCTTCTTCTATGAGTGCCTGACCCTCACCACGCTGCCGCTCGTCATGCACGCCATGGACGGTCGGGCCCGGTTTGCCGGCAAGCTCTATGTGGCCTTCTCCATGGGCGGCGCGGGCATCGCCTTTGCCGCGGTCATCTTCCTGGTGGCCTATTCCACCGGCTCCATGGACTTCCGCCTGGGCGGCGTGCTGGATCCCGCCCTGGTGGCGCCGGTACACAATCTGGTGCTGACGGCCTTCCTGTTCGGCTTCTTCGGCTTCGGCGTCAAGGCGGCGGTGTGCCCGTTCCATATGTGGCTGCCCGCCGCATCCGTGGCGCCCACGCCGGTCACGGCCCTGCTGCACGCGGTGGCCGTCGTCAAGGCGGGCGTCTTTGCGGTGATCCGTCTGACTTACTACGCCTTCGGCACCCAGGTGCTGGCCGGCTCCTGGGCCCAGAATGTGGTGCTCGTGTGCGCCATCGGCACCATTGTCTTTGGCTCGGCCCGGGCGCTGCGCCAGGCCCATCTGAAGCGAAGGCTCGCCTACTCCACGGTGAGCAACCTCTCGTACATGCTGCTGGGCGTGTGCCTCATGACCCCGGCGGGTCTGGCCGCGGCCCTGCTGCACATGGTGGTGCACGCGGTGAGCAAGATCACCCTCTTTTTCTGCGCGGGCGCCATCTACTACAAGAGCGGCAGGGAGTATGTCTACGAGCTGGCGGGCTTCGGCCGGCGGATGCCGGTGGTGCTGGGCTGCTTTCTGGTGACGGGGTTGTGTCTGATGGGCATTCCGCCCCTGGCGGGCTTTGCCAGCAAGTGGTCTCTGGCGCTGGCCGCGGTGGAGCAGGGCTCGCCCCTGGCCATCGCGGGCGTGGCGGCGCTTGTCATCTCTGCGGTTTTGACGGCCCTGTACATTGTCTCCGTCCTCATCACCGCCCTGCAGCCGGATCCGCTGCAGACCCCGGAGCGGCTGGAGCCAAACCGGTATATGACCGTACCACTGGTGGTGCTCACCGCCGCGTGCCTGGTGCTCTCGCTCTGCACCGGGCCGCTGCTGGCCCACTTCTCGGCGCTGTAAGGAGGGATTTGTTTGCTGCCGCTTTCCTTTTCTCTGACCGGCTTTCAGATCTTCCTGGGCGCGATCACGGTGCTGTTCTGGCTCGTCGCCACTCTGGCCGGGTGGCCCCAGCTGCGCCAGACCAGCCGGCGGGGGCTGTTTTCGGTGTTCTATCTCGGCACCTTTCTGGCCGTGCTGGGCGTGTTCTTCGCCGCCGATTTTTTGACAGCCTTTGTGTTCTTTGAGATGATGTCCGTGCTGTCCTGGGTGCTGGTGCTGCACACGCAGACCAAGCGGGCCATGGCCGCGGCGGACACCTATCTGGCGGTGGCCATCCTCGGCGGCATGGCCACACTGCTGGGCATTTTGCTGCTGTACCACCAGGTGGGCACCCTGCGCTTCGACGCGCTGGCTGAGGCCTGCGCCGCGGCCCGGAACCGGGGGCAGCTCTACGCCGCGGGCGCGCTCATCTTCGTGGGCTTCGGCGCCAAGGCGGGCCTGTGGCCCATGCACATCTGGCTGCCCACCACCTATCCGGCTGCGCCGGCGCCGGCGACGACGGTGTTCTCCAGCGTCATCAGCAAGTGCGGCGTCTTTGGCGTGGTGCTGGTGACGACCCGGATCTTTGCGGGGGTGCAGGCCTGGGGGCTGGTGCTGCTGGCGCTCAGCTGCATCAGCATGGTGCTGGGCGCGGTGCTGGCCCTCTTTTCCACCAATCTCAAGCGCACCTTCGCCTGCTCGTCCCTGTCCCAGGTGGGCTTCATCTGTGTGGGCGCGGCCATGCTGTGCCTGCTCGGGCCGGAGCAGAACGCCCTGGCGGCCCAGGGCACGGTGCTGCACATCCTCAACCATGCCACCATCAAGGGGCTGCTGTTCCCCTGCGCGGCCGTGGTGTTCTACGGCGCGGGGAGCTATGAATACGACGAGATCCGCGGGTTCGGGCGGGGCAGGCCCCTGCTGGCGGTCATGATGGCCCTGCCCATGTTCAGCCTGGCGGGCATTCCGGGCCTGTCCGGCTATGTGAGCAAGACGCTGCTGCACGAGAGCATGGTGGAGTACCGCCATCTGATCGCGGGCACGGCGCTGGACGGCTGGCTGGCTGCAGCCGAGTGGGCCTTTTTGATCGCGGGCGGCCTGACGCTGGCCTATATGCTCAAGGCCTTCGTCTGCCTGTTTGTGCAGCGGCCGGTGCGGGACTTCGCCCCCCGGCCGATGGCGGTCTGCACCTGGCTGCCTCTGACGCTGGGCGCGGCGGCCGTGCTGGCGCTGGGCCTCACGCCCGGCCTCACCATGGCGCCCCTGTCGGCCTTTGCCATGGACCTGCTGAGCGCGGCCCACGCCCATCTGGATGTGGCCTGGTTCAGCTGGACCAACCTGCAGGGCGCGTGCATCTCCATCGCGGTGGGCCTGGCGGTCTATGGGGCGCTGGTCCGGACCTGGCTGATGCGGGGGGAACGCTACCCCAACCGCTGGCCCCAGTGGCTCAGCCTGGAGGGGCTGTTCTACCGGCCGCTGCTTCTCAAAGTGCTGCCGTTTTTGGGCACCCTGGCCGCGCGCGGCGTCGACGCGGTGCCGGAGGCGGCCCAGTATGGCCTGCGGGCACTCATCTTCGCCGGCGGAAAGCGCACGGTCTGCCCCAGGGAGGACGACCACTTCACCCTCTACAGCGCCTCCCGCGCCCGCAAGCTGGGCCGGCGGCACACCCTGGCCTACAGCATGGCCTGGGCCTGCGGCGGCATTGTGGTGCTGGGGATCTACCTGCTGTATGTCTATTTTACGGCGTAAAAGCCGCTTTGCGCAGACGCCCCTCCGCACCCGGTGCGGAGGGGCGTCGCTGTCTGCCGGTACGGGCCGATATCTTGGGCGCAGAGGCGGGATGGCCAACTAGATCTTGTCCTTTTCCCGGGGCGGGAAGTGTGATATAATAGGATATTATCTTCTAAGATGACGATTTTACCGGGTGACTGTCCGAACGGGCAGAACCGGAGGAGGACCCAGCATGTTGGAATTACTCGCGCCGGCCGGATCCCGGCAGGCGCTTCAGGCCGCGGTGCAGAACGGCGCCGACGCGGTCTATTTGGGCGCGGGCGCGTTCAACGCCCGCATGGGCGCGCGGAACTTCTCCATGGAGGAGCTGGCGGAGGCGGTGACCTACTGCCATATCCGCGGCGTCAAGGTCTATCTGACCGTCAACACCCTGGTCACGGACCGGGAGATGGAGCAGGCGGCGGAGCTGCTGCGCCAAGCGGCGCTCTGCGGTGTGGACGCCTTTATCCTGCAGGATCTGGGGCTGGTGTCCCTGTGCCGGCAGATGGCGCCCGGCGTGCCGATGCACGCCTCGACCCAGATGGGGATTCACAGCCTGGAGGGCGCGCGGCAGGCCGCCGAGATGGGCCTGACACGGGTCATTGTGGCGCGGGAGATGGCCCAGGAGAATCTGCGGTACCTGTGCCGCCACAGCCCGGTGGAGGTGGAGGTCTTTGCCCACGGCGCGCTGTGCATGTGCCACTCGGGGCAGTGCTATTTCTCCGCCGTGGTGGGCCAGCGCAGCGGCAACCGGGGCCGGTGCGCCCAGCCGTGCCGGCTGCCCTACGGCTTCGGCCGGTTTGAGGACCGGTATCCCCTGAGCCTCAAGGACAACTGCCTGGTGGGCCATGTGGCGGAGCTGGCGCAGCTCGGCTGCGCGTGCCTCAAGATTGAGGGGCGGATGAAGCGGCCGGAGTATGTGGCCTGCGCCACCCGGGTCTACCGCGACGCCATCGATGGCCGCGCGCCCAGCGCCGAGCAGGTGCGCCAGCTGCGGGATATCTTCTCCCGGCAGGGCTTCACGGACGGATATTTTACCGACCAGGTGGACGAGGGGATGTTCGGCACCCGCGGCGACGACCGGGCGGACGGGGTCCTGCTTGCGGCCATGCGGACCACCTACGAGGGCGGCGAGACGCCCCGGATCCCGGTGCGCTTTTTTGCCCTCATCCGCAAAAAGGAGCCGGCCATGCTGGCGGTGGAGGACGACCAGGGCCACATCTGCAAGACCACGGGGCCGGTGCCGGAGACGGCAGAGCACCGGGCCATGACGGCGGAGGAGCTGCAGATGCGGCTCGCCAAGACGGGCGGGACGCCATATTATGTCACCCAGAGCCGGGTTCACCTGGACCCGGGGCTGGCGCTGCCGGCCGCTCAGATCAACGGCATGCGCCGGACGGTGCTCTCGGAGCTCACGGCCCTGCGGGGCCGGGTGGCCGCGCCGGAGTTGGGACACTACCGGCCGGGGCTCATGGTAAAGGGCCGCAAGGCGCCGCCGGTGTTCACGGTGCGGATTCAGAGCGCGGCGCAGCTCACCCGGGGTCTGGTGCAGATGGCGCCGGCGGTGCTCTATGTGCCCCTGGCGGAGCTGGTGGCCCAGCCGGAGGCGTTCCGGCAGGGCCTGGAGCAGACGGAGCTGTGCGCGGTGCTGCCGCGCGTCGTCTATGACCGGGAGGCCATGACGGCCCTGCGGCGCATCGACGAGGCCTACCGCATGGGGGTGCGCCAGGTGCTGTGCGGCAACCTGGGCCAGATCTCTCTGGCCCGCTCCCGCGGCTTTGCAGTCCGCGGCGACTTCGGCTTCAACGCCTTCAACAGCCGGGCCATGCAGCAGCTGCACCATCTGGGGCTTAAATCCGCCACGGCGTCGTTTGAGCTGTCGCTGCCGCAGCTGCGGGATCTGAGCAAGCCGCTGGACACCGAGCTGATCGTCTATGGACGGCTGCCATTGATGCTCACGGAGCACTGCATCTTAAAGGAGCGGTACGGCAGCTGCTGCTGCGACAACACCAACCGGCTCATCGACCGCAAGGGCGTGGAGTTCTTTGTCCAGCGCGATCCGGGCACCTGCCGCAACGAGATCTTGAACGGAAAAAAGCTGTATCTGCTGGACAAGCAGGCGAACCTCAGCCAGCTGGGGCTGTGGGCCTGCCGGCTCCAGTTTACCACCGAATCCCCCAGTCAGGTGGACCAGGTGCTGCGCGCAGCCCAGCAGGGCGCCGCCTTCGATCCGGACACCTGTACGCGGGGACTGTACCTGCGAGGAGTGGAATAAATGGAATTTCTTTTGGCATCGTCGTCGCCCCGGCGGCGGCAGCTTCTGGCCCAGCTGGGCCTCACCTTCACCATCCAGGCCGCGGACATCGACGAGACCATGGACCCCGCGCGCAGCCCCAGCCAGGAGGTGGGCCGGATTTCGGCCCAGAAGGCCGCTGCGGTGGCAGCCGCACCGGAGACCATTGTGATTGCGGCCGATACCATTGTATGTATGGATGGCCGAATTTTGGGAAAGCCAAAGACAGAGGACGAGGCCTTTTCCATGCTGAGAGGTCTGGCCGGCCGCGGCCATGAGGTGCTCACCGGCCTGACGGTGCGGCAGGCGGGGCGCTCACTCACCCAGGTCGAGCGCACCAGAGTCCAGTTCCGGCCGTGCCGGGACGAGGAGCTGCGCGCCTACATCGCCACGGGCGAGCCCATGGACAAGGCGGGGGCGTACGGCATTCAGGGGCTGGCGTCCATCTTTGTTGAGCGCATCGAGGGCGACTACTACAATGTGGTGGGCCTGCCCCTTTGCACACTGGCCCGGATGCTGGAGCAATTCGGGGTATTTCTGCTGAGGTGAAGCGATGAAAAAGCTGTTTTCCAAGCGGCTC
>JAHZEE010000025.1:11063-12611 GCA_019421975.1 Clostridiales bacterium
TGGCGGTGGCGCTGGTGCTGGCGCTGCTGACGGCGGCGGGCACCATGCTCTCCAAAAGCGGCATGACGCCGGGCCAGAATGTGGTGGGCGTGATCCTGACGCCGTTCCGCGCCGGCGCAGCCGCGCTGACCCATCAGGCCGAGCGGTTTTACAACTATCTCTATGGCTACGAGCAGCTGGAGGCGGAGAACCAGGTGCTCCGGCAGCGGGTGGCGGAGCTGGAGCAGGCCGGCAACCAGGCGGCCGAGTACCAGCGGGAGAACGAGCGGCTCAAGGAGCTGCTGCATCTGACCGAGGAGCACGCGGACTACAAGCTGGTGCCGGCCAACCTCATGGGCGGCAACGGCAGCAACTGGGGCAGCAAGCTCACCGTCGGCAAGGGCAGCCATGCCGGCATCGAGGTGGGCATGGTGGCGCTGACAGAGTTCGGCCAGGTGGTGGGTCTGGTGAGCGAGGTGGGTGAGAACTGGGCCACGGTGACCACCGTACTGGACTCCACCTCCCAGATCAGCGCCGTGCTGGCCACGGCGGGCTACTCCGGCGTGGTGCAGGGCAGCTATCAGCAGGGCACGGACGAGACGCTGCGGATGAACTACCTGCCCACAGACAGCGTGCTCAAAAACGGGGAGCAGGTGGTGACGGCCGGCAGCGACCGGTATCCGCAGGGGCTGGTGCTGGGCACGGTCGGCGGCGCGGCACTCGATGAGACGGGCGTGGCCAAATACGCGGTTCTGAATCCGGCGGCGGATTTCGACACGCTGGAGCAGGTCTTTATTCTGACCGACTACCAGGTCACATGAGAGAGGAGGCGCGCCGATGAATGTGAGACAGAAGCGGGTGCTGCGCTGGACGATCTACGGCGCGCTGCTGTTTGTCACCATGCTGGTGCAGACGGTCATTTTGCAGCAGGTCCGGCCCTTTGGGCTGGTGCCGCCCCTGACGCCGGTGGCATTGGTGTGCATCGCCATGCGTGAAAGTCCCGAACACGCGGCGCTGTGCGCGCTGCTGACGGGCCTGTTCTGGTGCCTGGCGGGCGGCGACTGCGGCAGCCTCGCCATTGTCACCCTGACGGCGGTGGGCGCCCTGGCCGCCCTGGCCTGCGGGGCGTGGCTCAACCGGAATCTGCTCTCGGGGCTGCTGCTGTGCCTGCTGGGGCTGCTCATCACCGAGGGCGGCGTTTTTCTGGTGCATCTGTATCTGGGCTCGGTGGCCGCCGGGGCGTTTTTTACGACCCTTATGCCGTCGCTGGGCCTTTCACTTCTGACCGGCCCGATCTACTATGGGCTGGCCGCAGCCATTGCAAAGGTGGGACGCTGAAGCTTGGAACGGAGAATTCAAAACAGAATCTGGGCGCTCATCGGACTCATTGTGGTGATGATGGGCGTCTTCGCGGCCAGCATCTACAAGATGCAGCTGCAGACCGAGGCCACGGGCGCGGCGGAGGGCAACACCTACACCTATGCCACCCGGGTCAAGGCGGCCCGGGGCAACATCCTCGACCGCAACGGCAAGGTGCTGGTCACCAACCGGGCCAGCTACGATCTGATG
>JAHZEE010000026.1 GCA_019421975.1 Clostridiales bacterium
CGGCGCATCGGCGGAGCTACCATCCCCGCCATCCGGCACAGCGGCTGCGATGGTCGTCAGGGCGGCCGCCAGCATGAGCAGCAGTAAAAAGGAGAAAAACCGATGTTTCAACAATGAAATCCTTCCTTTCCCAATCGGGTGAATTCTATTAGTGAACTTAAGAAACACTGATAGTGGTATATATCATAACAGAAAGTGGAATGTATTTCCACTAATAGAGATATAAAAGTACACCAAATAAATACATATTTTCTATAGACTGAGAGGAAAGAGGTGAGGCGGAGTGAACAGCCTTGGTGAGACGATTAAATCCTTGAGAACTTCCAAAAGAATGACGCAGATAGAATTCGCCGGGCGGATTGGCGTGACCAAATCCACTGTTTCGGCCTATGAGAATGGCTTTCGGCTCCCCTCATATGATGTGCTGATTCGGATTGCCAGACTTTTTAAAGTCAGCACAGACAACCTGCTCGGATACAGTGAGAAGGCCGTGGTGGATGTGACAGGACTGACCAGAAGTCAAATTGATACCGTGCAGGGGGTCGTTGACGCCTACAAGCACTACAATCAGATCTACGCATTGGCATCAGATGACCTGCGCGAACAGATTGACAAGCTGATTCAGACAGAACAGTCGTGAAAACCCGGCATTTCCGAGCTTGGAAATGCCGGGTTTTTCCGAGAAGGGGGCGGCCATGTCGGTTGACCGCGGAAAATGGGTATGTTATAATAAACTTCAACTTTTGGCAGAAAGCGGGCAGAGCCAATGGGATATGGCAAAAATGTTCTGGAATATTTGGACGATGCGGCGGCGCGTGTGCCGGACAAGACGGCGGTACAGGAGGAACAGCAGCAGCTGACCTTTTTGCAGCTGCAGCGGCTGAGCCGCCGGATCGGCACGGCGGTGGCCCGGCTGGTGCAGGCGGTCCGGCGGCCGGTGGCGGTGCTCTGCGACCGTCAGGCGCTGGCCTTCGCGGGGCTTCTGGGCGTTCTGCAGAGCGGCAACTGCTATGTGCCGCTGGAGGCGCGGATGCCGCAGCAGCGGCTGGAGGCCATCTTAAACCAGCTTCAGCCGGCGGCGCTGCTGTATCTCAAAAAGGATGAGGCCGCGGCGCTGCCCTGCGCCGCAAGGTGCCCGCTTCTCTGTCTGGAGCAGGCGGCTGCGGAGACGGAGGATGCGGCGCTGTTGCACCGCTGCCGGGCGCAGGTGCTCGATGTGGATCCAGCCTATCTCATCTACACCTCCGGCTCCACCGGCATGCCCAAGGGAATCGTCATCTCCCACCGGGCGCTCATCGACTTCACCGAGTGGATCGTGCAGAGCTGCGAAATCACCGGAGCGGACATTCTGGCCGACCAGGCGCCGCTCTACTTCGACACCTCGGTCAAGAACCTGTATCCGGCGCTGAAGTGCGGCGCCACGGTCCATCTGCTGCCGAAAAAATTCTTCTCCTTCCCGCTGCTGCTCATCCGGTATCTCAATGAGCACCGTGTGACGGCCATCATCTGGTCCACCTCGGCGTTCCATCTGGTGGCGAACTCCGGCGTGCTGGAAAAGGAGCAGCCGCAGTCTCTGCGTCTGGTGGCCGTGGGCGGCGAGGCATTGCAGGCAAGGCAGTTGAATCTCTGGCGCAGAGCGGCGCCTAAGGCGGTCTACTACAACCACTATGGTCCCACGGAGGTCACGGTGGACTGCGCCTGGTACCGAATCGACCGCGCCTTTGCAGACGGCGAGGCCATCCCCATCGGCCGGGCGTGTGAGAATATGGAGCTTCTGCTGCTGGCAGAGGACGGCCGGCCGGTCCCGGCCGGGACGCCGGGGGAGATCTGCGTGCGAGGCATCGGCTTGGCCTGCGGCTATTACGGCGACTGGGACAAGACAGATGGGGCCTTTGTCCAGAATCCTCTGAATCCCTGGTACCCCGACCGCATCTACCGCACCGGCGATCTGGGCATTCAGGACGCGGCGGGAAATATCACCTTCCTGGCCCGGCGGGACAACCAGATCAAGCACATGGGCTACCGCATCGAGCTGGGCGAAATTGAGACAGCGCTCTATGGAATAGACGGCATCCGGGCGGCTGTCTGCTTCTTTGACGAGGCGGCGGACAAGATTGTGTGCGTCTATGAGGGCGAGCTCACGGACGCGGCGCTGGTGACGGCGCTGCGGACGAGGCTTCCCAAATATATGCTGCCCAACCGGCTGCGCCAGGTGGCGCAGATGCCCTACAACGCCAACGGCAAGATCGACCGGGTGCGGCTCAAAGAGGAGTATGCCGATGCAGATCGTTGAAAGCTATGAGGTGCTGGCCCCAATGCTCTCCCGGCAGCTCCGCAGGGGCGTGCGGACCAATGCGTTCACGAGTCCGGACGAGTACCGCCGGGAAATCGCGGCCGGACGGCTTGCCGTGCTGGAGTGGGAGCAGGGCCGGCTGAATTTCTATCTGCACGAGCTGGCCCTGCCGGCTCTGGCGTTCACAGAGCCGGTCGTGCTGGAGATCGCCCACCGGGCCCAGGACAGGCCCATGCAGGAGGCGGCAGAGTTCTGGCAGGAACAGGGATTCCGGCCCCTGTTTGAGCGCGTGCGGATGCAGCGGCCAGCCATGCCGGCCCCAGAGGCCATGGCGCCCGGTGTGCGTCCGGCCCGGCCGGACGACCAGGGGGCCGTGCAGGCGCTCCTGGACAGCTACTACGACAGGACCCTGGGCTGCCTGCCCACGGCCGGGGAGCTGGCCCAGGATCTCAAAGCGGGGGCGGTCCTGTGCGCCGAGGACGCCGCAGGACAGCTTTCGGGGATGCTCCACCTGGCCCTGGGCCGGACGAGCACCGAGATGCGCCACTTTGTGGTGAGAGCTGAGTGTCGCCGCCAGGGCGTCGCCCAGCGGCTGTTTGACAGTTACCAGCCCCACACGCAGGGAAAGCGCAGCTTGGTCTGGGTGCTTGCGGACAATCGTCCCGCAGTCACCATGTACGAGAAAAATGGATTTCACACAGACGGCTGGACCTCCACCGTACTGTATTATGATGCAAAAGGATGTGCTGAACATGGATGAACTGATGAAAATTCTGACGGAGACCTGTCCGGGTATCGACTTTGAGCATGAGACGGCGCTCATCGACGACGGGATTCTGGAGTCGCTGGACATCGTGACCATTGTCTCGGAGATCATGGATGTCTTTGGCGTGGAGCTCAATGTGGACGACCTGCTGCCGGAGAACTTCAACTCGGTTCAGGCCATCTGGGAGCTGATCGACAGCCGCCGGTAAGCCATGGCGTTTACATCGGTCTGCTTCCTCGTCTTTTTGCTGGCCACGCTAGCGCTCTACTACCTGCTGCCCAAGAAGGCGCAGTGGGTCCTGCTTCTGGCTGCCAGCTATGCCTTCTACTGGATGGGCGGCGGTGCGACGGTGCTCTATCTGGTCTTTACGACCCTCACCGTCTATGTCGCCGGCCGCATTTTGGGCGCGCTCAACGCCCGGCCGAAGGCGGATGCCGCCGCGGCCGTCAGAACCCGCCGGCAGAAAAAGTGGGTGGTGCTGGCCACGGTCCTGGTGGACTTCGGCCTGCTCTTTGTGGTCAAATATGGGAGCTTCACCGTGGAGCTGCTGCAGCCGCTGGCAGGCGGGAAATTGCCAGCGGTGGATTTTGTGCTGCCGCTCGGTATCTCCTTTTACATGTTCCAGTCGGTGGGCTATGTGATCGACTGCTACCGCGGCAAGTATCCCGTGGAGCGCAACCCTTTCAAGCTGGCGCTCTTCACCTCGTTCTTTCCGCAGATCGTGCAGGGCCCCATCAGCCGGTTTCGCGACCTGGGGCCGCAGCTCACCGCGCCCCACCGGCTCGACTGGGACAAGATAAAATATGGAATCCAGCTGGCCATGTGGGGCTATTTTAAAAAGCTGGTCATCGCCGAGCGGGCGGCCGTCCTGGTGGACACGGTGCTGGCCCACTACTACAACTACTCCGGCTCCGTCATCATGGCGGCCATCTTCTTCTACTGCATCCAGCTCTACTGCGACTTCTCCGGCGGCATCGACATCACCCGCGGCGTGGCCGGGATGTTCGGCATCGAGCTGGCGGAGAACTTCCGCCGGCCGCTCTACGCCACCTCTCTGGCCGACTACTGGCGGCGGTGGCACATGACGCTGGGGCAGTGGATGCGCGACTACCTGTTTTACCCCCTGACCCTGTCCAAACCGCTGGGACGGCTCGGCAAGTGGACCCGGCGACACATTCCGGGCAAGCTGGGCAAGCTCATCCCGGCGGCCCTCGCCACCTTTGTGGTGTACTTTGTCATCGGCATCTGGCACGGCGCCAACTTCCGCTACATCGTCTTTGGCCTCTGGAACGGCACGCTCATCACGGCCTCCTTTTTGCTGGAGGGATGGTTTGCCGGCGTGCTCGCGCGGCTGCACATCCGGGACGAGAGCCGGCTGTGGCATCTGTTTCAGATCGCGCGCACCTGCGTGCTGGTGTTTTGGGGCCGGTACCTCACCCGCGCGCCGCGGCTTCTGGCGGCGGGCTGGATGATGTGGCAGAGTGTGGCCAACCCCTGCTTTTCCAACCTCTGGGACGGCACGCTGCTCACCCTGGGCCTCACCATGACGGACATCGTCATCACCCTCTGCGGCATGGCGGCGGTGCTGGGATTGGAGTACTATCAGGAGCGCGGCGGCCATGTCCGCGCGGCGCTGGAGCAAAGGCACTGGCTGGTCCAGTGGCTGGGCATTTTGCTGCCGCTTATCGCCATCTTGCTCTTTGGCATCCTGCTGCGCGGCGATTACACCCCGTCGGCTTTCATTTACCAGCAGTTCTGAGGAGGGAAACGCTATGAAATCCAAACACGCCATCTCCTCCAGGGGCTGGATCGCCCTGTTTGTACTGACCCTGCTGCTGCTGGCCGGCCTGCTGGCGGGCTTCAATGTGGTGACGGACCCCTTCGGCGCCTTCGGAGACCGCTTTTTTCACTGGTGGTCCTACGACGAGACCAACAATCCCCGCGTGGCGAAGCTGCAGTACCTGGAGCAGCACCACGACGAGTACGACTCCTATATCGTCGGCTGCTCCGGCACCAGCTCCTATCCCACCGAGCAGCTCAACGAGTACTTTGACGCGAATTTCTATAACCTGATCGTCTACGGCGCGGACATGCTGGACACCGAGCAGTTCTGCCGCTATCTGATTGAAAATTACACGGTGGAGAATCTGGTGCTCAATGTGTATCTGGGCAACGGCTTCACCTATGACACGGAGTCGGATCCCCTGACCTACTCCATGCCGTACCAGGCCGACGGCAGTTCTGCGCTGGACTACTACCGCAAGTACCTGTTCGCCAACCCCAAGTACGGCTGGGCCAAGCTGGAGTGTCTGCGGCAGGACACTTATCTGCAGCAGAGCTTCGATGTGTTCGACGAGCAGACCGGCGCCTACGATAAGACCCGGCGGGATATTGAGCCCATCGGCGATCTGCAGGACTATCTGCAGGCCTATCCCGTCTTTGCCGACTACCCGCAGGCCAGCTACAATCTGAGCCAGACGGAAAACTGCATGAAGAGCGTGCAGGCCATCTGCCAGATGTGTGAAGATGCGGGCGTCAACCTGGTGGTGGTGGCCTCGCCGCTCTACCAGGACTATGCCGACTACTTCCCGCAGGACCAGGTGGAGCACTTTTATACGGAGCTGGCCGAGATCACGCCCTACTGGGACTTCTCCCTCAGCTCTGTGAGCCGCGACCCGCGCTACTTCTATGACAGCACCCATTTCCGCAACGCCGTGGGCAAGATGGCCCTGGCGCGGATGGCCGGCGACGAGACGGTCTACATCCCCGACGACTTCGGCGTCTATGTCACGAAGGACAATGTGGCAGAGCACCTGCAGAGCTATTGGAGCTGGACCGAGCCGGACCCGGCCGCCTACACCGACCAGGTGCCCATCCTCATGTACCACCATCTGGCCGAGGAGGGCGACGGCGCCGACACCATCAGCGTAGAGCTGTTCCGCGCGCACATGCAGGCGCTGCACGAGGCGGGCTACACCACGGTCTCCTTCCAGGACCTGTATGATTATGTCAACCACGGTGAGGACCTGCCGGAAAAGCCGGTGGTCATCACCTTTGACGACGGCTACACCAGCAACTACACGCTGGCCTATCCCATCTTGCAGGAGTATGGGATGCAGGCGACCATTTTCGTCATCGGCGTCTCCGTGGGCAAGGATACCTACAAGGACACCGGCGAGGCCATGACGCCCCACTTCTCCCTGGCCCAGGCGGCGGAGATGCAGCAGTCGGGGCTCATCTCCATCCAGAGCCACGGCTATAACTTCCACGAGGTGGCGGGCCGCGACCCGGAACCGATCCGGCAGGGCGTGCTGCAAAAGGCGGACGAGACGGAGGCGGAATACATCGCCTTTCTCCGCGAGGACTATGAGACCAGCAACGCCATGCTGATGGAGGGCATCGGCGCCCCGGTGGAGGTGATCGCCTACCCCTACGGCTACAGCTCAGAGCTGAGCGAGGCGATCTTCGCCGAGATGGGCGTCTATGCCACCGTCACCACCCAGCCCGGCACCAATACCATCATCAAGGGCCTGCCCCAGTGCCTGCGGCAGATGGACCGCTACGGCATCACGGAGAATGTGACAGTGGAGCAGCTGCTGGAGCTGGTGCAGACGGAAGCCGAATAAGTAAAACAGTATGGCAGATGCGCCATACTGTTTTTTTAAAAACACTTGACAAGTATCCTTGTCATATGCTATAAATATGACAAGGATACTTGTCAGAATAGAAAGAATGTTTGTCATAGGAGGTGTGCCCATGCCGTTAAAAAACAGACTCAAAGAATTTCGCGCCCGCATCGATGTCAATCAGGCGCAGATGGGGCAGCTTGTGGGCGTATCGCGGCAGACCATCAGCCAAATTGAGCGGGGAGACTACTCTCCGTCGGTGACATTGGCGCTGAAGATTGCAAAGGTATTTCAGGTGCCGGTGGAGGAGATTTTCACCTATGAAGAGGAGGAAAAACATGGATAAGCGAACGGAGAACCGAAGAGAAAACCGGAGGGCGTTTCCTGGCTTTTTGCTTTTGTGTCTGGCAGGCGGCCTCGTGGGGGCGGCGATCGGATTTTGTTCCACCGTAGTGGGGGACGGCTTTGGCCAGAACCTGGTCCAGGCCGCAGAGCGAACCCTGACGGCCGCTGCCCCGTACCTGAGCTTTTTGGTCTGTGCGTTTCTGATGCTCCCGGCCTATTGGCTCTATTTCAGTGCCCGCCGAACATTCAGAGGCTGGGATGGGGAGGATGAATGCGCGCTGGAACAGACCGCCGGGCGGCGGGAATGGGCGATGCTGCTGGGCTCCATCTGTATGATCCTGGAGTTCTTCGCCCTGTCGGCCAATCTCTGCTACAGCGTCGGAACCGGGGTGCTGGTTGGAACGGCTGGTTTTTTGGCTGCCACGGTGTTGAGCCTGGTACTGCAAAAACAGGTGGTCGATCTGGAAAAAGAGATCAGCCCGGAAAAAACCGGAAGCGTCTTTGCGCTCAATTTCGAGAAGCAGTGGGAGCAGAGCTGCGATGAGGCAGAGCAGCTGATGATCTACCGGTCGGCCTATGCCTCCTTCCGTGCGACCAATATTGCGTGTGTGGCCCTGTGGCTGCTGCTGACCCTGGGAAATCTGTTTTATGAGATCGGCATCATGCCGACTGTGGCCGTCAGCGCCATTTGGCTGGTCATGAGCATCAGCTATTGTCTAAAATCCATGCGGCTTGGGGCCGGCGGAAGTGAGATTCGCACATGAAATGGCCTGGGGCGGGAACGGAGATCCAGATAGGCGGAAACAGCGGAGCAGACCGGACGGCTGCTCCGCTGTTTTTATAATAAATTTTTTATTATATTGCTTGACAAATAATACTATGTGATATATAGTATTGTGCGTAAGGAGGTGTTGGACTTGGATGTCCAGTTGAAGCGGGGCATGTTGGAGATCTGCGTGCTGGCGGTTCTGTGCCGGAGCGATTCCTATGGGTACCAGCTGGTGAAAGACATTGGTCCCTACATCACGGTGTCTGAATCCACCCTGTACCCCATTTTGCGGCGGCTTGAGACAACGGGGAGTCTGTGCGTCTACTCTGTAGAGCACAACGGGAGGCTGCGGAAATACTACCGTATCACCGAGGATGGCCGTGCGAGAATCCGGGATTTTTTAGAGGAGTGGAAAGAGGTAATGACCGTGTATCGGTTTATCACAGAGGAAATGGAGGCGGTGCAGGATGATGGATAGAGCGGCATTTTTAAAGGCACTGCAAGAGCAGCTGAGGCGGCTGCCGGAGCAGGAGCGGCAGCAGTCCCTGCATTTTTATGATGAGATGATCGACGACCGGATGGAGGAGGGCATGGAGGAGCAGGCGGCGGTGGCTGCGCTGGGGGATCCCGGCGAGATTGCCCGGCAGGTGCTCATGGAGCTGTCGCTTCCCAAGCTGGTGAAAACGCGGCTCCGCCCCCAGCGGAAGCTCCGTGTCTGGGAGATTGTACTGCTGGTTCTGGGTGACTTCCGCTGCTCTTGGCGGGGGCTGTGCTGTTTTTGACGCTGTATCTGGTTCTCTGGATTCTGGCTGCCGCCTGCTGGTGCGTGGTGGCGGCGTTTGCCGTGAGCACACTGGCCGGCGTGGGGTTTGGCATCTGGCTGCTGTGGGAGAACACCGCGTCGGCCGCACTGGCAGTCAGCGCGGGACTCTGCTGCGCGGGCCTGACGATTTTGAGCTTCTTTGCCATGTGGCAGCTCTCCGTGCATCTGGTGCACCTGACGGCCGCGCTGGTCCGCTGGGGTAAGCGGCGCATGATTCAAAAGGAGGCGGCATAAATGAAGCATACCAAGCGATGGCTGATGATCGCGGCGATCCTGCTGCTGGCCGGCCTGACACTGGGATTTTCCGTGTTGGCCATGCACTGGGGAGACTGGACCGCTTTTAACACGGTAGAGCCGATGGAGCCTGTCAGCCAAAGTGTGGCGGCAGATGCAGTGACCAGGCTGGAGGTGGAGCTGGACAGCGCAGATGTCCGGCTGGTTCAGACGGAGGACGACAGCTTTCACATCCAGTGGTATGAGGGCAGCCAGCCCCGGTTTCAGATGGAGCTGAAGGAGGATGGAACGCTGCGGATTACGCAGGAGACGACCCGGCAATCCCCGGTCCAGATTGATTTTTCCTCCGTCACCTATGCCCTGCTGATCGAGGTGCCAAAGCAGTTCCGGGGCGATACAGAGCTGACAAGTGAAGCGGGAGATATTGCGCTGCGGGCGCTGGATCTGCCGAGAGACCTCAGATGTCGGAGCGTCAGCGGCGATGTGGATCTGCGGGATGCAGGCCTTTCCGGCAGCCTCAGCATTGAAACACAGAGCGGCGAGGTGCAGGCGCTGGGCGGCGGGGCGGCAAATGGGATCGCCATTGCCTCGGCCAGCGGCGATCTGGCGCTCACCCGGATTCAGGCGCCGGCGCTGACCCTGCAGACCACCTCCGGTCAGGTGGAGCTGGAGCGGGTCCAGGTGTCCGGACGCCTGACGGCAGAGACGCAGAGCGGCGATGTCGCGTGGAAGGACCTGGATGCAGGGGAAATGCAGATTTCCACCGTCAGCGGCGAGGTGGAGGGCGCCTTGTCCGAGCTGTACCAGGTGCACACGGAGACAGAATCCGGCGAGGTGGAGGTTGACGGGGAGCGACAAGGGCCGCGCCCGGTTGATATATCCACGGTGAGCGGCGACATCACAATCCGATAAATCGTAAAAAAACAGGCGGTTTTTCCGCCTGTTTTTTCACAGTTTTCCCATTGACTCTCACTGCGGCTATGGGGTAAAATAAGCCCAATAAAAGCGACGACAAAGAAAAGTAGCGCAGACAGACGGTTCCAGAGAGCGAGCGGCGGTGAGAGGTTCGCACCAGAATCTGCGGGAAGAACACTTTCGAGCTGCAACCTGAACTCCCTTTGGAAAGTAGGCGCGCCGCAGGCCCAGCGTTACGGGGGCAGTGCTTAGTGGAGCACGGAAAAGTGACCGGCGCCTTGGCGCAGGTAAATTAGGTGGCACCGCGGATCCAAGACAGCGATTCGTCCTAATGCAAGGGACGAATTCGGCTGTCTTTTTTTGTTGCACAACCGTCCCGGTATTCCACCAAATTTATCTGTAAAGGAGCAAAAACAATGTGTTATGTCATGGCGTATACGGGCGGGGATCTGTCCGCAGAGGCGTTTGAGCAGCGGATGCTGCGCACCGCGAGCCGCGGGCCGGATGCCCACCGGATGGTCGAGGTGGGCGGCGGCAGGCTGGGCTTTGGCAGGCTTGCCATCATGGATCCGGGGCAGACCGGTATGCAGCCGTTCTGTCTGGACGGGGACTATCTGGTCTGCAACGGGGAGATCTACGGCTTTCGCGCTCTGCGGCGGGCGCTGACAGGATACCGCTTTGCAGGGCAGTCCGACTGTGAGGTCCTGCTGCCCATGTATCGGGAGTACGGCCTGGGGATGTTTGCCCGGTTGGACGCGGAGTTTGCCCTGGTGCTCTACGACGGCGCCCGCCGGCGGTGGGTGGCCGCCCGCGATCCCATCGGCATCCGGCCGCTGTTCTACGGCTTTTCCGCCTCCGGACACATCGCCTTCGCCAGCGAGGCCAAGAACCTGGTGGGGCTGTGCGGGCAGATCCGCCCATTCCCCGTGGGATGCTACTATGCAGACGGGGCCTTTGTCCGCTACTGCGACATTGCCGCCGTCGGCGCGCCCTGCCGGGACACCCTGCCCGAAGTCACGGCCAAAATCCGGGAGAAGCTGATTGCCGCCGTGGAGAAGCGCCTGCAGGCCGATGTGCCGGTCGGCTTTCTGCTCTCCGGCGGGCTGGACTCCTCCCTGGTGTGCGCCATCGCGGCAAAAAAGCTGAAAAGGCCCATCCGCACCTTTGCCATCGGCATGGAGCGGGACGCCATCGACCTCAAATATGCCAGGCAGGTGGCGGCGTTTCTGCACACCGATCACACGGAGGTGCTCATGGACCGGGACACGGTGGTGCAGAGCCTGGAAGATGTGATCGCCGCGCTGGGCACCTTTGATATCACGACCATCCGCGCCTCGGTTGGCATGTACCTGCTCTGCCGGGCCATCCATGCGCAGACGGAGGTCCGCGTCCTGCTCACAGGAGAGGTGAGCGATGAGCTGTTCGGCTACAAATACACAGACTACGCCCCGGACGCCGCGGCGTTCCAGCGCGAGTCGCAGAAGCGGGTGCGGCAGCTGCACTGCTATGATGTGCTGCGCGCCGACCGCTGCATTGCGGTGCACAGCCTGGAGGCCCGGGTGCCGTTTGGCGATCTGGACTTCGTACGCTATGTGATGGCCGTGGATCCGGAGCAGAAGCGGAATATCTATGGCAAGGGAAAGTATCTGCTGCGCAAGGCGTTTGAGGGGGATTGGCTGCCGGAGCAGATCCTCTGGCGGGAGAAGGCCGCCTTCTCCGACGCCGTGGGCCACTCCATGGTGGACGACCTCAAGGCCTATGCCGAACAATATTACACCGACGCGGAATTTGAGCAGAAACGCCTGCAATACGACTACGCCCGGCCCTTTACCAAGGAGAGCCTGCTCTACCGCGAGCTGTTTGAGCGGTACTATCCCGGCCAGGCGGAGATGATTCCCGGTTTCTGGATGCCGAACCGGGACTGGGCGGGCTGCGATGTGGACGATCCCAGCGCCCGCGTCCTGCAGAACTACGGCGAGAGCGGCGTCTGACGGGGCAACACCTCTCCGTCATGGCTGCGCCATGCCACCTCCCCTCAAGGGGAGGCTTTGCGAACTGCACAGCACCCCAAAAAGGCTCCCCTTGAGGGGAGCTGTCGGCGAAGCCGACTGAGAGGTGTTACAGTACCTGCATATCAAGAAAATACCCCGTATTTTTACAATAAAATGTAACATATGTCAGATTTTTCTTGGATTACATTTTGATTTACCAGAAGATATATTAAACCCATGAGGGTGTGACATATGAATTTTGAGATAAAAAGAACAAAAGAAAAATATGAAACTACATATAAAACGATCTATATCCGGCAAAATTTAATTGAGCAAATTGAAAAAATTGCATCTGAACATCAAACTAGTTTTAACAATGTAGTAATCAGTATGATTGAAGCCTGTCTGCATGATGACACGAAGTGATATAGCCATAAACCTTCAAAAAATAAAATGCTGCGCGTTTACGGGTCATAGACCAGAGAAGCTGGGCTATCCGGAATCCGACGGGCGGTGCGCCGCTCTGAAAGAAAAACTCCGGTCACTGATTGTGAAACTAATTGAGGAAGAAGGCGTAACCCACTTCATTTCCGGCATGGCCCAGGGCGTGGACATGTACGCCGCAGAGATTGTGCTGGAGC
>JAHZEE010000027.1 GCA_019421975.1 Clostridiales bacterium
AGCATGCGACTGTTAATCGCAGGGTCGTTGGTTCGAGTCCAACTTGGGGAGCCAAACACGGTAATGCCGTCACATGTGATGTGGCGGCATTACCACTATTAAATAGTATGGGCCTTTAGCTCAGTTGGTTAGAGCGTCCGGCTCATAACCGGATGGTCCTGGGTTCGAGCCCCTGAAGGCCCACCAATGATTTGTGCGAAGGCACTGAGATACAATTACATATAGGGGTATAGCTCAGCTGGTAGAGCGGCGGTCTCCAAAACCGTAGGCCGAGGGTTCGATCCCTTCTGCCCCTGCCAAATTTTAAAAGCCCTTGCAGCGACTGATTTTCAGTTGCTGCAAGGGCTTTTTGTGCGCCAATTGCGCCTGCAGAGAATGTACTTGGAAATGGCGGATAAAATACTTCTACGATTTCGTGGAGGTTTTGGTGTGGAAGCAGAGAGTACGATTCAGCGCTGCGCGTGGAAATTGTTGTTGCGGCGGCGAATTCAATGCCTGCCAATTGATATGATGGCGCTCTGTAGCGCACTTAAAATTGGAATTCGATGGTATGCAGATGCAACGGATCGAAATGATGCCTATAGTACTGTGGTGGATAAAAAGGCAACAATTTTAATGCGGATCGGATTGACTGAGGCGCGTAGGCGCTTTGCCCTGGCGCACGAGGTGGGGCATATTCTGCTGGGCCATGTGGGGCAGGTTTATCCCCTTATCAGCTGTGAGCCAGACCTGGTAACTGAGCCTGGAGCGGAACTGGACGCAGACTGTTTTGCGGGGGAACTCCTGGCCCCCACCTGCGTCCTCAGAGCCTGCTATGTTCAGGGACCAGAGGAAATCTCTGCATTGTGTGGCTTGACATTAAAAACAGGTGCGTTTTGGTGGAAACATGTGGAGCATATGATGGCTGTTCATTCCTACACCCCCTTTGAGGGGCGGGTGTTGCGGCAATTTGAGCAGTATATCTGCTCACATCGCCTTTGCTAGTAGATGTGTGTCGTTGCAGATAAAAAGTCTGCTGTAAGTAATTTGATTTATTTACAATATTAGTATTGACTATTATTATTAAAATTGCTATTCTAGAGATACAGGGAAAGTTTAACGGCCCAGTGGTGCTCGTCTGTGTCACTGGCACCGCCTCAATTCCTGATATTGTACAGTG
This sequence comes from Clostridiales bacterium, assembly GCA_019421975.1. Lineage (GTDB taxonomy): Bacteria > Bacillota > Clostridia > Oscillospirales > Oscillospiraceae > CAKTFW01. Next base: position 1,160 of record JAHZEE010000027.1, read on the forward strand.
ATTTAGAGTAGTAGGTGTGACAGGAGGTAACGCAATGAGTTTTCAGACGACTGAGGCCCACGAGGCCTTGCGCGCACAGATCCGGGAATTTGCTGAGGCAGAGGTCAAACCACTGGCGTTTATGATGGATCAAAACAATGAGTTTCCAGCGGATGCGGTAAAAAAGCTGGCTCAGATGGGCATTCTGGGGCTGCCGTTTCCGGCAGAGTACGGCGGTATGGATCGGGACATCCTCAGCTATGCCATTGCGGTGGAGGAGCTCTCACGCGTCGATGGCGGCACGGGCGTCATTCTCTCCGCGCATGTTTCTTTGGGTACCTGGCCGATTTTCGCATTTGGCACAGAGGCGCAGAAGCAAAAGTACCTTGTGCCCCTCTGCCGGGGCGAGAAGCTGGGGGCATTCGGTTTGACCGAGCCCAATGCAGGTTCAGATGCAGGTGGGACGGAGACCACTGCGGTGCTTCAGGGAGATCACTACCTGTTAAATGGCGAAAAGATTTTCATCACCAATGGCGGTGAGGCGGACACCTATGTGGTGTTTGCGGTGACCACACCGGACATCGGCACAAGAGGGATCTCGGCCTTTATTGTGGAAAAGGGCTGGGAGGGCTTTACCTTCGGGGACCATTACGACAAAATGGGCATTCGCTCGTCGGCAACCCGGCAGCTTCTGTTCAACAATGTGAAGGTGCCGAAGGAGAACCTGCTGGGAAAAGAGGGCGAGGGCTTTAAAATTGCCATGGCGACCCTGGACGGCGGCCGCATTGGAATCGCGTCCCAGGCCCTGGGTATCGCGCAGGGCGCTTTTGAGGCGGCACTGGCGTATGCCAAGGAGCGCGAGCAGTTTGGCCAGCCCATTGGGGCGCAGCAGATCATTGCCTTTAAGCTGGCGGATATGGCGACGAAGCTGCGCGCTGCGCGTTTTCTGGTCTATTCGGCGGCGGAGCTGAAGCAGGCACACGAGCCCTATGGCATGGAGGCTGCGATGGCAAAGCAGTATGCCTCCGACATTGCGCTGGAGGTCTGCAACGATGCACTGCAGATCCACGGCGGCAACGGCTTCCTGAAGGGGATGGAAGTGGAGCGGTTTTACCGGGACGCCAAAATCACCACCATCTATGAGGGCACCAATGAGATTCAGCGCGTGGTCATCGCCTCCCATCTGCTGGGGAAGATCGGCAAGCCTGCGGCGGGGGCGCCGGCCCGGAAGAAAGGCCCCATCACTGGGGTGCGGAAAAAACTGATTCTCACCGATGGGACGCCGGCGGAACGCGTGGCTGCGCTGGTGGATCATCTGAAAAAGGACGGATATGACTTTACAGTGGGCATCCCCATGGATACGCCCATCGTTCAGGCGGAGCGGGTCGTCTCGGCCGGCAAGGGCATTGGCCCCAAAAAGAATATGAAGCTGATTGAGGAATTGGCGCGGCAGGCCGGCGCGGCAGTTGGCTCCTCTCGCCCTGTGGCAGAGACGCTCAAGTATGTGCCGCTCAACCGCTATGTGGGAATGTCCGGCCAGAAATTCAACGGCAACCTGTACATTGCCTGCGGCATCTCCGGCGCAGGCCAGCATTTGAAGGGGATCAAGGACGCATCAACCATCGTGGCAATCAACAACAATGCCAATGCGCCGATCTTCAAAAACTGCGACTATGGAATTGTGGGAGATGTGGAGGAGATTCTGCCGCTGCTGGCCAAGGCGCTGGACACCGGGGAGAAGCTCCCCGCGCCGCCCATGGTCAAGATGAAGCGTCCCAAGGCGCCCAAGCCGCTGCCCATCGGGAAGCGCTATATCTGCTCCGGCTGCGGCTACGAGTATGATCCGGCGCTGGGCGACGAGGAGAATGACATTGCACCCGGCACGCTGTTTGAAAAGCTTCCGGAAGAGTGGATGTGCCCTGCCTGCGGCGAGGCCAAGGCGCGATTCATTGAAGCATAACGGGATTGGGAGGTAAGAAGAATGTATTGTGTACGGAAAGTGGCGGAAGACCTGTACTGGGTCGGCGGAAATGATCACCGGCTGCATCTGTTTGAAAATATCCACCCGATTCCCCGCGGCGTCAGCTATAACGCATATCTGTTGATGGATGAAAAGACCGTCCTGTTTGACACGGTGGACTGGTCTCTTTGCCGCCAGTTCCTGGAGCACACCGAACATGTCCTGCCCGGCCGGCCCCTGGACTGGCTGGTGGTCAACCACATGGAGCCGGATCATGGCGCGTCCATTGAAGAGGTGCTGATCCGCCATCCGGAGACGACCATCCTGGCCACGGAGAAGGCAATTATGCTGATGTACCAGTTCGGCTTCCGGGTGGACGGCCGGACAGAGCAGGTGCAGGAGGGGGATAAGCGCAGCTTTGGCAGCCATGAGGTGCTGTTTATTGAGGCGCCGATGGTACACTGGCCGGAGGCCATGGTGACGCTGGATCTCACCAACGGCGCGCTGTTCTCCGCCGATGCCTTTGGCTCCTTCGGCGCGCTGGACGGCAAGCTCTTTGCAGACGAGGTGAACTTTGAGCGGGACTGGCTGGACGATGCCAGACGCTATTACACCAACATTGTGGGCAAGTATGGCCCCCATGTCCAGGCGCTGCTCAAAAAGGCGGCCGGCGTTCTGGATCAGATCAAGCTGCTCTGCCCGCTGCACGGCCCGGTTTGGCGGGAGAATATCCCCTGGCTGCTGGATAAATACGACCACTGGAGCAGGTATTGCCCGGAGGAGCAGGGCGTTTTGATTGCCTATGCGTCCATGTATGGAAACACCGAGTCGGCGGCTGAGGTGCTGGCCACCAAGCTGTGTGAAAAGGGCTGCACCAATGTGGCGATGTACGATGTGTCAAACACCCATGTCTCCCAGCTCGTCTCTGAGACCTTCCGGTTGAGCCATGTGGTGCTGGCGTCTGTGACCTACAATCTGGGGATCTACCCGGTGATGAAGGACTATCTCATGCATCTGCAGGCGCTCAATGTCCAGAACCGGACCTTTGCAATTCTGGAGAACGGCTCGTGGGCGCCGAAGTCCGGCGCTCTCATGACCCAGTTTGTAGAGGAGCACCTCAAAAACAGCGAAGTGCTCGACACGCAGGTGTCCATGGCCTCCTCTCTCAACGAGGGCAAAGCGGCGGAGATGGACACCCTGGTGGATGCAATCCTGGAGTCGATGGGACAGAAATAACAAAATCATAAAAAAGGATCCCCAGAAGGGGATACTTTTTTATTAACAGATCTTAGTTTTCAAATTGCCGGAGAGATAGGCCAAGAGCTGGTCGAGGACCATCCCCACGCGCCGCTCCATAGCCTGCTGGGTGTAAAATCCCACATGGGGGGCCAGCACCACATGCGGCGCATGCAGCAGCGGATGGTCGGGGGAGAAGGGCGGCTCCTGCTCCAGAACATCCAGGCCTGCGCCGGCCAGGTCTCCGCGGGCCAGGGCATCTGCCAGCGCCTGGCTGTCCACCACCGCGCCGCGGGCGCAGTTGATGAGAAGGGCGGTGGGTTTCATCTTCCGCAGTGCGGCCTCGTCGATCAGATGGCGGGTCTGCTCGGTGTACGGGACATGGAGCGAGACAATGTCGCTTTCGCGCAGCAGGGTATCCAGATCTGTAAACTCCACATGGGGCGCCTGCTTTTGGGTGCGGCTGTAGGCCAGCACCCGGCAGCCAAAGGCCTGGGCAATGGAAGCGACGCGGCTGCCGATTGCGCCGAAGCCCACAATGCCGAAGGTCTTTCCGGAAAGCTCCTGCCCGCACAGCGCCTCATTTGTACCGCCGGACCTGGCAGCGCGGTCGCAGGCGGGGAGAAACCGGAGCAGCTGCAGGGTCAGGCCGAGTACCAGCTCCGCCACGGCGTCTGTGGCGTAGCCGGCGCAGTTGCAGACGGTGATATGATGCGCCCGGCAGTAGTCGAGATCCACATGGTCGGTGCCGGTAAACGCCACACAGACCAGCTTGAGGTTGGGACAGGCCTCGAGCAGTGCGCGGGGACACGGCAGGTTGGAGAGCACCAGAATGTCAGAGCCTCTGGCGCGTTCGATGAGGGTGGGGAGATCGGTCGTGCGGTCTGCAAAGCAGGTGATCTCGGCCTGGCCCTTCAGCGCCTGCGCTGCGCGCTGCCGCAGCGCCTCTGCGGAGAGCCCCAGCGGCTCCAGGAAGGTGATTTTCAGCCCCGCTCCGCCCGCGCCGTACTCCACCGGACGGAACCAGCCCAGACCACGGCTGAATTTTCCAAGGTACAGAACCGGCGTGCCTGGATGGCGTGTGTCGGGGCAGGGCCACTGCAGGCTGTCGTGCTCGAGCCGTTCGGGGGTGATGCCGCCGTAGAGCGGAACGGCATCCGAGATCTCACTGAGCACCTCGGCGGCCGACTGGGCATCCTGGGGATAGCCAAGCGCACGCATCATCATGGCCAGCACCTCGGTGGCAGAGGGGACGCCCTCGGCCTGTGGAAACGCCGGATGGAGCTTCTGAACGCGCCGCTCCGCGTTGGTAAGGGTTCCATCCTGCTCTGCAAAAGCGGGACTTGGCAGCAGAACATCCGCTCGCTGTGCGGTCTGATTCAGATATGGACCCTGATAGATCAGGAACCGAACCTGCTCCGGCACCTCAATCTCTGCGTCCAGCACATACAGAACCTGTGTGGGGTCCGGGCCTGCGGCATCGGGGAGATCTGCCGGGATGGCGGCATTCCAGAGTGTTTCAAATTGCTTCCGGATGCCGGCCCGGCGGATCTCCTGCATCCCGGGGAGCAGCTCCGGCAGCATGCCCATGTCGACGGCGCCCTGGGCATTGGGGGTCGGGGGGAGCGGGATGACGCCGCAGCCGGGCTTGCCCAGCTTGTCTGCCATAATGGCGAGATTCAAAATCGCCTCCATTCCGGGAAGCGAGGGGCAGAGAATGCAGGCGCGCCCAGGCGCGGTATAGAGCTGCGCGGCCTGCGCCATGGCGTCCGGGCTGACTCCGCACAGGGACTGAACCCGATCGGGCGTATACTGCTGGACCACCTTTCGCACAGCGTGGAAGCCGCCGAAGCCCTCGGCAAAAATCTGGTTGTGCATGAGCTCCTGCTCCAAAATCTGCTGCATCAGGCCGTTGGCAAAGGCCACCTCTGCGCCGGCCGTGAGCGGCAGATGCAGCGCCGCGTGCCCGTTGAGCGCGCCGGCATCGCCTGCGACAATCAGCTTTGCGCCGCGCGCCAGCGCCTGGCGTATCAGCATTCCCGCCACCGGATGGGTCTGATCCGGGTCGCAGGAGAGCAGGAAAATCAAATCCGCGTGCTCTGCCATGTCCGACAGCGCATTGGTCGCCACGCCGGTCAGCGCGTTAGCGGCTGCGCCGAGGCTCGACAGGCGGTTGGTACCAAGACAGAGGCGCATCATTTTCTGGAACAAATAGTAGGCCTCATTGGTGCAGCAGGGGCCGGCGACACCGGCAATTCCGTCCGGGGCGGCGGCCTGCATATAGAGCAGCCCGGAGGCCGCGGTCTCCAGCGCCTCGTCCCAGTCCACCGGCACAAAGCCGCCGGTCAGGCTGTTGCGGACCATGGGCTGGGTGATGCGCGGCTGCGTATCAGAAAAGAGCGGAAGCAGCGACGCCGGGTCGCACAGCAGGTTCCCGTTCTCCGAGTCCCCGCTCGGGAAAATATGTTTGACCTGTCCATCTTCATGTTGAAGGGTGATGCGGCAGCCGAGGCTGCAGCCCGGACAGATGGTCTGGCAGTCATTCATCTTGTTCACTCCTGTCGGGCGATGAAGCCCAATGATAGACTGATTATAGCACAGTTTGATACATTTCGCGATAGATTCCTGCAAACCTGCCGCCAATGAGACTTTGAGATTGAAGGAAGGGGAAAAGCCTGATATACTAAAGACAAACCACAGGGGGCGAGTGAGATGGACAGTATTTTTACACAGCTTTCGGAGATCTATGGGTATTTAAACGGCGCGCAGCGCACCATTGCAAATTTTGTGCAGCGCTGCCCGGAGGCGGTGGCCGCCGCGCAGGAACAGCCGGAGCTGGCGGAGCTGATTGGCGTGGAGGAGCGGGAGGTGCTGCGGTTTGTGCAGAGCTTAGGATACCTGAATTTTGCACAGTTTGAGGCAGATCTGCGCCAGAGCATAGCGCTGGGAGAGCGGCCCCGGCAGGTGGCGCAGAGCGATGTATCTGAGGCGGTGTTTGCACAGTCGGCCCAAAACCTGGAGCGCACCCGTCAGATGCTGTACCCCCAGGAGCTGGAGCGGGCTGTCACCTGGATGGAGCAGGCCCGGCATTTGTATCTGCTGGGGCTGCGCAGCTCCTTTACGCTGGCGTATTATCTGCACACCCGCCTGAGCCAGATTCGCCGGGAGGTACGGCTGATTCACACGACCGGCATGGAGTATCCGGAGGAGCTGGCGGGCATTGCACCCGGCGATGTGATGGTCGCATTTTTGTTTCCAAACTACACAAAAATCACCGCGAACCTGATCGTGCTGGCGCGCAGCCGCGGCGCCAGGGTGATTTTGATTGCCGACGAGAACCACACGGTGCTGGAGGGCTACGCAGATCTGCTGCTGCCGTGCTTTGTGCGGGGCACAGGGGAGAAGATCTCGCTGAGCGCGCCGCTGGCCCTGTCTGAAGCTCTGGCGGAGGAGCTGGCGGCCCGCAACCCGGAACAGAGCAGCCTCTGCGCCCAGGAGGCGGCGGAGCTTTTACGGAAAAGCTATGAGCTTGGCCTGTGAGGAGGGAGCGGCTTGACCAGACTGGATCAGCTGGAGTTTTTGGAGGACTACCGGGAGGACAACCGGATTGAGGCAAAGCGGGCGCAGGGCGGCCTGCCCCACAGCCTGTGGGAGACCTACTCCGCATTTGCAAATACGCTGGGCGGCGTCATCCTGCTGGGGGTTGCGGAACACGAGGACAAGTCCCTCTATTCGGTGCCGGGATTGGAACCGGAGGAATTGGTGCGGGAGTTCTGGGAAATTGTGGAGAATCCGGCGTTTGTCAGCGTCAATCTGCTGCACCCGGAGGATGTGCGGATCGAGCGCAGCGAGGGCAATCAAATTGTGGTGATCTTTGTGCCGCAGGCGCCAAAGGCGCTGCAGCCGGTCTATGTGGGACAAGACCCGTTTCAGGGCACCTACTGCCGGCGCGGAGAGGGGGACTTTCGCTGCAGCAGGGAAGAAGTGCTGCAGATGTTAAAGGCTCGCCAGGGCGATCAAAAGCCCCCGGAACCCAAATAGTTCCGGGGGCTTTTTGGCGCGCTATTTTTGCGGCGCTGTCTCGAGAATATGAGCAGCCAGATCCTGCTCCGCTTCCAGCAGGGCAGAAAGACGGCGGCAGGCCTCGCCAAAGACAGCGGGGTCCTGGCGCCGGAGCGCTGCTTTGTAAAACCCGTTTTTGACGGTTTTCCACTGCGAAAAGTAATCCTGTGATGCAAAAAGAGGCGCCTGCTCCAGCGCCCTGCAGGACTCCGCCAGAAAATGGCGATACATCAAGCGGGCGGAGAACAGCGCGTCGACAAACTTTGCGGGGTTCAGCGCGGAATCCCCATCGCCCTGCAGCCAAATTTCTGCCCGCGCCAAAAAAGCGTGCAGCCCCCGCTGGTGCCCCTCCAGCACTGCCCGGGCCTGGGACGACAAGGCGGCTGGCGGCGCAAAGGAAGCGGGCGGTTTTTTTACAATGTGTACAGGAATCAAGGCGTAAGCATCACTGAGCAGCTGAGACACAGGGCGCGTCTGGTTCTGAACCTGGTAGGTTGGGTCAAAACAGGGCTGGAGATTCCCTGGGTGCTTTTGGACGATGAAGTAATGCGGACCGTGCTGCAGCTGGTAGAGCGGCGTCCAGGGAACCAGCATTGCGTCCATTCCGACCAGGGCGAAGGCGCCGGTGGGAATGCCGGCCCACCTGTCAGTCCGGGTCTCGGGAGTGACACAGGGCACATCGAGCGTCAGTCCCATGGACTGGAGCGTATGGGGCATTCTGCGGGTCAAAAACACCCGGCCAATCAGATCGTAGCGCAGGTCCCACTCAGACCAAAGGCGGGAGAGTGCATGGAGATATGGCAGGCCGGCATAGCCAGCTAAGGTGATAATGCAGTCATGATAGCAGTTTAGACCTGGAAAATGGATCAGCTGCATGGGGCCGGATCCTCCGGGACACATCGGTTCTTTCCTGTCGAAGTTTTTTCAAGCTGCCGGACAAGCTGGATCCTGCGGGGACATTTGTAGGCTGCCAGATGGTCAGCGCACCAGCTCTGAAGCATCTCTGCTGAGACGCCGGGAGCGGCCGAGACGACCCGGGCGCAGACCGTTTCAGTCCCGGGCTTATCCTGTACGCCATATACCACACAGTCGGCCACCAGCGGGCAGCGGAGCAGACAGGTCTCCACCTCCTCGGGATAGACATTAAAGCCCCGGACGAGGATCATATTTTTCTTTCGGCCGCAGATGTAGAGATATCCGTCCTCGTCAAAATAGCCAATATCCCCTGTGTGCAGCCAGCCACCTCGCAAAATGTCGCAGGTGGCCGCCGGATCCTCATAGTAGCCCAGCATGACATTCGGCCCCTGGACGACGATTTCACCGGGCTGGTTGGGCTGGTGGATCACCCCGGACTCTGTCTGCAGACGCACTGTGATCCCGGGCAGTGGGACTCCGACAGAGCCCAGCTTATCGGGCGGCAACTCCTGAAGGGGCTGGGCGATCAGCGGCGCCGCCTCTGTCATGCCGTAGCCGGACCAGAACCGTATGTCTGGAAATGCGGCAGAGAGCCGTTCCAGCGTGCCGTCGGGCACCCTGCTGCCGCCAAAACCGAAGTACCGCAGAGAGGAGATGTCATAGGGAATGGCACGGCCCAGAGCCTTATCCATGAGCACTGCGGCAAGGCTTCCGCCCTCATAGTGGCTGAGCCGAAGGGCCTGGGTATTGCGGTAGAGGGCGTCCAGGGAGAATTGATCTGCCATGGGCAGCAGTGGGAATCCCCGGCACACACAGGAGAAAATAACAAGCAGTCCGTAGATCCCGAAGAAGGGCGTGCCCAATACATAGCGTGGGTCAGTATCGTGGTACTTTTCGTACCCCATATGGTTCAGATAGGTGCTGACATTGAATGACAAATTCCGCTCAGAGAGCTGGACCAGCTTTGCCTGACCAGTCGAGCCGGAGGATGCAAGCAGAATCATAGGGGCATCCTGATCAACTGGACAGATGGACGGCGGCGGGCCGGGAAGAGCGGCGCTTTGGTCTACACAGACAATCTCAGGCGGCCGATCACAGACCGCGGCAGCGGCCTGACAGCGGGACAAAAGCGCCGTCTGCGTGAAGATGGACCGGACGGGGACGCGTTTCAAAAGTGCGGACAGCTCATCTTGAGCGAGATTGGGATTCAGCGGAAACGCCATCCACCCAGCCTGGAGAACTGCGAAGAGGGCAGAGAGAAAGTCAGGGCCGTCTGGCAGGAGTAGGGCGGCAATCTGACCATCGCATACATTGGGCAGTGCAGCCTGAAGCGAAGCGGCCTGATTTGCAAGCGCTGCAAAGGTGACAGGGGTGTGTATGTCCAGCACAGCGGGAGCAGAATTCTCTCGCTGCGCCTGCAGTGCAGACCGGATCATACAGCCTGCTCCTTCCACTTGGCCTCTATCAATGCAATGAGCTGCCCGGCAATCAGACAGCGCTCCATCTCGGGCAGCTCGATGGTGAGATGGTACCGATCTTCAAGCTCTGTCAGTAGACTGACAAATGAGAGAGAGTCAAGGTGCAGATCCCGATACAAATGGGTATCGTCTGTGATGGGAAGGGAGCTCATGCTCTCCTGTGCAATCAGCTGAATGACTTCGTCTCTTATACTCATGTGCTTCTACCTCCTTATGTTTCAAGGAGGGGCTGTTCAGACACGGGATCCGCGCTGCTTCAGCCCCACCATGAGAAAACTATTCAATAAAAATTCCGCCACTGATAGAACCGGTTGTATACTGCTCCTGGGTTGCGCCCTCCGCTGTAATTCCCATGAGAATGGCAACCATGGTACCAGCAGGAAGCGCAATGTTAAGCCCAGTCCGATTTGCCCGGCGGATGGAATATTTCGGAATTTCAGCGCCGCTTACATAGGGCGGGAAGTAAGTCAGCGTCTCCTGGAGCACCTGGTATACCAGAGAATCGGTATTGCCAATGGCAAGACAGAAGAAGGGGCGGAGTGTAACACCAGCATCCAGATTCAGGGATTGCCGGTTTGCAAATACACCGTAGATATTCTGCAGCGTGCCATCATAGGGCATCACAAAGGAGGCTGGATAGGACTGACTTTCGCTGATTGTGATCGTGCCGGAGGCCCACTCACCTGCATTTAAATACATATAATATCCGGTGTCCCCGCCGAATCCTGCATAGGCGATCTGGGTGGGCGTTCCGGCGTCATCGGTGGCAAGCTCGGCACCTGATTCATAACGGTTGGAAAAAGAAAATGGAATGGTGCCAGCGATAGGACCCTGGGGACCTGTGGGACCCTCTGCACCTGTTGCTCCGGTTGGACCAGTAGGGCCGGCTGCACCAACAGCGCCGGTCGCGCCGGTGGGACCAGCCGCGCCAGTGGGCCCGGTAGGGCCAATCGCGCCGGTCGCGCCAGTGGGCCCGGTAGGGCCGGTTGCGCCGGTTGCGCCGGTCGCGCCGGTCGCGCCGGTGGGGCCGGTAGGACCGATTGCGCCGGTCGCGCCAGTGGGGCCGGTAGGACCGATTGCGCCGGTGGGCCCGGTGGGGCCGGTAGGACCGATTGCGCCGGTTGCGCCAGTGGGCCCGGTGGGGCCGATTGCACCGGTAGCACCGGCAGGGCCAGTGGGCCCGGTTGCGCCAGTAGGCCCGGTGGGGCCGATGTCCCCATCTGCACCGTCTGCACCATCTGCACCGTCAATCCCCTTTGGGCCGATCGGACCGGGTTCTCCGGCATAACCCTGAGGACCAACGGCGCCATCTGCTCCGGCCGGTCCGGCCGGTCCCTGGGGGCCCTGTGGGCCAGTGGGCCCCATGGGCCCCATAGGCCCCATGGGGCCTGGGATTCCCTGTGGACCAGCTGGACCGATGGAACCAGGAAAGCCGGGCTGCCCCGGCGGGCCGGGGACCCAGTTACAATAAGACGCAGGAAAGCAGTTGGAGTGTGGTGGACGATAAATATTCATTTGGCCCAGATCCGGCTGTCCGTTATTTTGGCAGCCTCTGGGCCAATATTTATAAGACATTAGATGACCTCCTAATTTA
>JAHZEE010000028.1:0-2652 GCA_019421975.1 Clostridiales bacterium
GGCCGGAGGATCCGACAGAGGAGCGCTTTGAGACCTATCTCTACTCCACAGGGGTCCCGGATCCGGATCTGATCATCCGGCCCAGTGGGGAGATCCGAATTTCAAATTTCCTGTTATGGCAGTCGGCCTACGCTGAATATTATTTTACGGACATCCTCTGGCCGGACTTCACGGCCGAGGAGCTGGAGAAGGCCATCGCGTCTTACCAGCGCCGTTCGCGCCGGTTTGGAGGGACCTGATATATGAAAGCAAGACTGCTGGTGGCGGCCATCGGCGTGCCCTTTGTGGTGCTGGTCATCGTCTGGCTGCCAAAGCTGGTACTGGCCATTCTCATCGCGGCCATGTGCGCCATTGCCGTCTATGAGCTGCTGCACGCCACCCATCTGCTGACCCATGCCCGCATTTTGCTCTACACCGCCATCCTGGCGGCGCTGGTGCCGCTCTGGAGCTATGCTGGAGGGCCGGTACTGCCGGCGGTGCTGGCGCTGACCCTCTATGGCATTGCGCTGTTTGCAGAGCTTCTGGCCTCGTACCGGACCCTGCGGACAGAGTCTTTGTCCACCGCACTGCTGGCGGGCATTCTGATTCCGGTGCTGCTCTCATCCCTGGTGCGGCTCATGCAGCTGGAGCTGGGGCGGTTTTATGTATGTATCCCGGTGGCGGTGGCGTTTCTGGCCGACGGCGGCGCGTATTTTGCGGGTCGGGCCTTCGGCAAACACAAGCTGGCCCCCCATGTGAGCCCGCACAAGACGGTGGAGGGCATGGTGGGCGGCATATTGACCGCGCTGATCGCCATGGTTCTCTTTGCGGTGGTCTGCCGGTACTGCTTCCGCTACGAGGTGAACTATGTGGCGGCGGTGCTCTACGGCCTGGTGGGCGCCGGCGCGTCGGTGCTGGGAGATCTGGGCTTCTCCGCCATCAAGCGGCAGACCGGCATCAAGGACTATGGCCATCTGCTGCCGGGTCACGGCGGCGTGCTGGACCGGTTTGACAGTATGGTGCTGGTGGCGCCGGTCATTGAGGTGCTCGTGTGGCTGATGCCAATGCTGGGAGGGAAAATCGCATGACACAGGTGGTCTCCATTTTGGGAAGCACCGGCTCGATCGGCCGGCAGACATTGGATGTGATTGACCATCTGCCCGTTCAGGTTGCGGCGCTCACCGCCAACCGGGATGTGGCGCGGATGGAGGCGCAGTGCCGCAAGTACCGGCCCAGGCTGGCCGTCATGGCGGACGAGGCGGCAGCGCTGGATTTAAAGACGCGGCTGGCGGACACCGAAGTACAGGTGGAGGCCGGCATGGACGCCATCTGCCAGGCGGCGACCCTGGAGGAGGCGGACACCGTCTGCGGCTCTGTCATGGGAGTCGCAGGGCTCAGACCGACGCTGCAGGCGCTGCAGGCGGGAAAGCGGCTGGCCCTGGCCAACAAGGAGACGCTGGTCTGCGCCGGCGCGCTGGTGACCAGGACCGCGAAGGCGCACGGCGCTGAAATTCTGCCCGTGGACTCAGAGCATTCAGCCATTTTTCAGTGCCTGATGGGCTGCCGGGACCGGGGCGAGGTAAAGCGGCTCATCCTGACCGCCTCCGGAGGGCCCTTCTACGGCATGAAGCGCGAGCAGCTGCAGACGGTTCCGGCCGCACAGGCGCTGCGCCACCCCAACTGGACCATGGGCCAGAAGATCACCATTGACTCCGCCACCATGATGAACAAGGGGCTGGAGTGTATCGAGGCCATGTGGCTGTACGAGCTTCCGCTGGAGAAAATCGATGTGGTGATCCACCGGCAGAGCGTGATCCACTCCATGGTGGAGTACTGCGACGGGGCGGTGATGGCCCAGCTGGGGGCGCCGGATATGCGCATTCCCATCCAGCTGGCGCTGACCTATCCGCACCGCATGCCGAGCCCCGCGGCCCAGCTGGATCTGCTTGGGTGCGGCGATCTGACCTTCCAGGCGCCGGACCATGAGAACTTCCCCTGCATGCTGCTGGCCCTGGAGGCGGCGCGGCGCGGCGGAACCGCCTGCGCGGTGATGTCCGGCGCCAACGAGGTGGCGGTGGACTACTATCTGCAGGGAAAAATCGGATTTTACGACATCGAGCGCCTGGTCCGGGGCGCGATGGACGCGGTGCGGCCCGTTCCGGCCGACACTCTGGAGGCCATCTTGCAGGCGGACGGCGCGGCAAGAGAATATGTCCATACACACCTGCGTGTTATTTAGAAAGGGCGTCTGATCGAAGCATGTATATTCTTCTGGCCATTGTACTGTTTGGCGTATTGATTTTTGTACACGAGCTGGGGCACTTCATGGCGGCAAAGCTGTTGGGCGTGCGAGTCAACGAGTTTGCCATCTGCATGGGGCCTGCAATTTGGCAGAAGAGAGTGGGAGAGACAACCTATTCCCTGCGCTGTATCCCGGTGGGCGGCTACTGCGCAATGGAGGGCGAGGATGAGCTGAGCCACGACCCGCGGGCGTTCACCTCCAAGGCCAAATGGCGGCAGGCTGTCATTTTGGTGGCGGGCGCGTTTATGAACTTTGTGGCGGGTTTTGTGCTCCTGCTGGTGCTGTACAGCAATGCGAAAGCCTTCTACGACCCCACCATCACCGCCTTTGCCGACGGCTGCCCCCTCCAGTCCGAATCCCGCCTGCACGTT
>JAHZEE010000028.1:2662-8724 GCA_019421975.1 Clostridiales bacterium
GGCGTGTTTATGAGCTTTGTGGCGGGTCGGCTGATTCTGGCGGGGCTGATGTCAATGCAGCAGAGCTTTGCCGTGCCGGTCATCAGCAGCTTCTATGAGGGAAACGAGATTGAGGGAGCCGACGGCCTGCAGGTGGGCGACACCCTCTATTCCATCGATGGCCACCGGGTCTATCTCTACAATGACATTGCGCTGCTGCTGCAGCGGGGAACGGATGCAGACTACGACCTGGTGGTGCTGCGGGACGGAGAGAAGGTGGCGCTGGACCAGTTTCACATGGAGCCAAAGACCTTTGTGATTGACGGGCAGGAGCGGCGGCTCTATGGCATGACCTTTGACAGAGTGGAGCGCAGTGTGTGGCAGGTGCTCAAGGCCACCTGGTATACCTCCATCGACTTTGGCCGTATGGTGATCTGGGGACTGCAGGATCTGATCTCCGGCGCGGTGGGACTGTCCGACTTCAGTGGACCCGTGGGGATCGTCTCCGCCATTTCAGAGACGGGGAAGGACTCTGAGACGGTGTCCCAGGGTGTGTTGAATGTGCTCTATATCGGGGCCTTCCTGGCCATCAACCTGGCCTATATGAACATGCTGCCCATCCCGGCGCTCGACGGCGGCCGCGTGTTCTTTCTGGTGGTGACGGCGGTGATTGAAAAGCTCAGCCGCCGGAAGCTGAATCCAAAATATGAGGGGTATATCCATGCCGTCGGCATGGTGGCGCTGCTGGGCTTTATGGCAGTGGTGACCTTCTCGGACATTTTTAAATTGGTGATGGGGTAGTATGACAAAGCAAATTCAGGTGGGGCCGGTCGCAGTCGGCGGCGGCGCGCCGGTGAGCATCCAGTCCATGCTCAATACCAGGACCACCGATGTGGAGGCCAGCCTGGCCCAGATTGGGGCGCTGGCCTCCGCCGGCTGCCAGATTGTACGCCTGGCCGTGCCCAATATGGACGCGGCCAAGGCCTTTGCGGAGATTGCATCCGCCTCGCCGCTGCCCCTGGTGGCGGACATCCATTTCGACTACCGGCTGGCCATCGCCTGCTGTGAGGGCGGCGCGGCCAAAATCCGCATCAATCCCGGCAACATCGGCGGTCCGGACCGGGTGCGGGCTGTGGCGGACGCGTGCAGCGCGCGCCAGATCCCCATTCGCATCGGCGTCAATGGGGGCAGCCTGAAAAAAGAGCTGCTGGAGAAGTATGGCCATCCGACAGCCGAGGCGCTGGTGGAGAGCGCATTTTCCCACATCCACATGCTGGAGGACTGCGGCTTTACGGACCTGTGCGTGTCCATGAAGTCCTCCTCGGTGCCGGTGACCATGCAGGCCTATCGGCTGTTCTCCCAGCGGTCGGACTATCCGCTCCACCTGGGCGTGACGGAGACAGGCGCCCGATCCATGGGGATTTTGAAATCCGCCATGGGGATCGGGGGCCTTCTGTGTCTGGGCATCGGCGATACGCTGCGGGTGTCTCTGACCGCCGATCCGGTGGAGGAGGTGGCGCTGGCCAGGCAGATTCTCCGGGCGGCGGAGCTGCGGCAGGACGGGGTCAACATTGTCTCATGCCCCACCTGCGGCCGGACGCAGATCGATCTGATCGGCCTGGTGGAGCAGGTGGAGCGGAAGCTCCGGGACTGCAAAAAGCCCATCCCCGTGGCGGTCATGGGCTGCGTGGTCAACGGGCCGGGCGAGGCGCGTGAGGCCGATGTCGGCATCGCGGGCGGCGACGGCTGCGGGTACTTATTTGTCAAAGGTGTGCCAACACGCAAGGTGCCGGCGGAGCAGATGCTGGACGAGCTGTTGGCGCTGATCGATACACTGTGAGGAAACACATGGAAGAGTCTGTTTATCTATTGGAGCTGTTCTCCCGGTATGAGCCGGAGCAATCGCTGCGTGCGGCCTTTGACGGCGCAAGGATCCGGCACGCCAAAATTGACAGCAAGGCCCGGCATGTGGCGGTGGAATTCTGGAGCGACCGCTATCTGCCCCGGCATCAGCGGGAGGCGTTTGCAACCGGCGCCTCGCGGGTCTACGGAGTGGGCCATGTGGCGTTGCACCCGCGCTTTCCCCGCGACCAGCTGGGGCAGGCCGCATTTGCTGACCTGACAGACGCGGTGGTCTCCGAGTTCTCCATGGCGGCGGCCACCCTGGCAGGCGCCAGGTGGGAGGTGGAGGGCGATACCATCGTCATCCATCTGCGGGCCAACGGCAAGGCCGAGCTGGAGGAGCACCTGCACTGCGCAGTACAGGCCGTGGAGGCCCAGTTTGGGTTCCGTCCGGCCTTTCGCGTGGAGGCGGGCAACGCCGCGGACGGAGAGCAGCTCTACGCCCAGACGGAGAAGCTGCGGCAGAGCATGCTGCAGCAGGTGGAGCAGCGCGCGCCCAGGCCCAAGGCCAAAGAGGAGAAGCGGGCGGCAACGGAGCTGATTTTCGGCCGCCCGGTCAAGGCCGAGCCGGTGCCGCTGCGCGATCTGAGCCTCGACATGTCCACGGTCACGGTGGAGGGGCAGGTCTTTGCCGTGAACCACCGCGAGCTCAAAAAACGCAACGCCTGGGTGGTGAGCTTCGACATCACCGACTTTACCAGCTCTGTGCGGATCAACCAGTTTATGGAGCAGGCCAACGCCAAGCCGATTCTGGACCGGGTCAAGACCGGCATGTGGCTGAAGATCCAGGGCAAGATGACGGTCGACCGCTATGAGCATGAGAATGTGCTCCAGCCCACCGGCATCATGGTGGGGCAGAAGCGCATGCGGCAGGACACGGCAGAGGACAAGCGGGTGGAGCTGCACCTACATACCAAGATGTCCGCCATGGACGCGCTGACAGATGCCGGCGCGGCGGTGGCCCAGGCGGCCCGCTGGGGCCATAAGGCCGTCGCCATCACAGACCACGGTGTGCTTCAGTCGTTCCCCGACGCCATGAAGGCGGCCGCCAAAAACAAGGTGGCGGGGACGGATGAGCCCATCAAGGTGCTCTACGGCTGTGAGGCATATTATGTCAACGATGTGGACGACCGGATCGTGGTCCACGGTGAGCAGGACCTCCCGCTGGATGGGGAGTTTGTGGCGTTCGACCTGGAGACCACAGGCCTCAAGCCGTCCAAGGAGGAGATCACGGAGATCGGCGCGGCCATCTTCCGCGGCGGCGAGGTGGTGGACAAGTTCAACCTCCTGGTCAACCCCGGCAAGCCCATTCCGTACCAGATCACGGAGCTCACCGGCATCACGGACGCCATGGTGAAGGACCAGCCGACGCTGGCCGAGGCACTGCCGCAGTTCTTGGCGTTCTGCGGCGACCGGCCGCTGTGCGCTCACAACGCCGATTTCGACATCAGCTTTATCATGGCCGGCTGCAAAAAGCTGGGGATCGACTACCACCCGACCTATGTGGACAGCCTGATTATGGCGCAGAATCTGATGCCGGAGCTGGGAAAATATAAGCTGAATCTCGTGGCCGATGCCCTGCATCTGCCGGAATTCAACCACCACCGGGCAGTGGACGACGCCATGACGGTGGTCTATATGCTGCAGAAGTTCTTTGTGCAGCTCCAGGAGCGGGGGGTAGAGACACTGCAGCAGGTGAATCCTCTGATGGCGCAGCTGCGCGCCGGCGGCAAGATCAGCGGCCGGCAGGCGCGGCATCTCATTGTGTTCGCCAAGAACAACACCGGCCTGCGCAACCTCTACCGGCTGGTCTCAGAGGCCCATCTCCACTACTACTACCGCCGGCCGCGGATGCCGAAGTCGGAGCTTTTGAAGTGGCGGGAGGGTCTGATTCTCGGCTCTGCGTGTGAGGCGGGGGAGCTCTTCCAGGCCATTGTGGCGGGGAAGGCCCGGTCGGAGCTGAAGCGGATCGCCCGATTCTACGATTTTCTGGAGATCCAGCCCCTGTGCAACAACCGCTTTATGCTGGACAACGGTCAGGCTGAGAGCGAAGAGCAGCTGCGGGAGTTCAACCGCACCGTGGTGTCCCTGGGAGAAGAGCTGGGAATCCCGGTGGTGGCCACGGGCGATGTGCACTTTTTGGATCCGGAGGATGAGGTCTACCGGCACCTGCTGCTGGCGGCCAACAAGTTCCCGGACGCCGACCGGCCGCTGCCGCTGTATTTCAAGACCACCGACGAGATGCTCGAGGAGTTCTCCTACCTTGGCCGGGAGAAGGCCTATGAGATTGTGGTCAAAAACCCCAATCTGATCGCCGACATGTGCGAGACGCTGCGTCCGGTGCCCCACGGGCTGTTTGCCCCGGCCATTGAGAACTCGGTGGGACAGCTCAAGGATCTGGTCTATGGCAAGCTGCACCGGCTCTACGGGGACCATCCGCCGGAGCTCATTCAGAAGCGCGTGGACCAGGAGATGCATGACATCATCACCTGCCACTATGATGTGATCTACATGAGCGCCCAGAAGCTGGTGCAGAACTCTCTGGAGCACGGCTATCTGGTCGGCTCCCGTGGTTCGGTGGGCTCGTCCATTGTGGCGTATCTGTCCGGCATCACGGAGGTCAACTCGTTTCCGCCCCACTACCGCTGTCCAAAGTGCCAGTACACCACCTTTGAGGTGCCGGACAGTGTGGCCTGCGGCGCGGATCTGCCGGACGATGTCTGCCCTCAGTGCGGAGCCCCTCTGGCCAAGGAGGGCTTCAACATCCCCTTTGAGACCTTCCTGGGCTTCGGCGGCGACAAGGTGCCCGATATCGACCTGAACTTCTCCGGCGAATACCAGGCCAAGGCTCACAACTACTGCATCCAGATGTTTGGCGACGGCCATGTGTTTCGCGCCGGCACCATCGCAGGCGTGGCGGAAAAGACCGCCTACGGCTATGCGAAAAAGTATCTCGAAGAGCGGGGACGGGTGGTGCCCAAGGCGGAGGAAAACCGGCTGGCGGCTGGCTGTGTCGGTGTGCGCCGCACCACGGGGCAGCACCCGGGCGGCCTGGTGGTCATTCCATCGGAAAATGAGATCTACGATTTCTGCCCGGTGCAGCATCCGGCGGACGATCCCAACTCCGAGACCATCACCACCCATTTTGAATACCACTCCATGGAGGAGAACCTCCTAAAGCTGGACATGCTGGGCCACGATGATCCCACCATGATCCGGATGCTGGAGGATCTCACCGGTGTGGACGCCAAGCTGATCCCGCTGGACGACCGGGACACCATGTCCATCTTCACCTCGTCCAAGGTGCTGGGCTTTGAGGACGACCCAATTCTGGGCCCCACCGGTGCGGCCGCCATCCCGGAATTCGGCACCAGCTTTGTCCGCGGCATGCTGGAGGAGACGAAGCCCACCCAGTTCGACACCCTGGTGCGGCTGTCCGGCTTCTCTCACGGCACCGATGTGTGGCTGGGCAATGCCCGCGATCTCATCATGTCCGGTACCGCGACGGTCGGACAGGCCATCGGCTGCCGCGACGACATCATGCTGTACCTCATCAAATGCGGTCTGCCGGAGAAGCGGGCGTTCAAAATCATGGAGGCGGTCCGAAAGGGCAAGGGATTGCCCGACGGCGCGGAGCAGGAGATGCTGGACGCGGGGGTGCCCGACTGGTACATCGGCTCCTGTAAAAAGATCAAATACCTGTTCCCCAAGGCCCATGCGGTGGCCTATGTGATGATGGCCTTCCGCATCGCCTGGTTTAAGGTGCATCGCCCGCTGGCGTTCTATGCGGCCTACTTCTACCGCCGCAGCCAGAAGGACGGCTTTGACGCCGCCCGCATGACCCACGGCAAGGACGATGTACTCGAACAGATCAAGTCCATCCGCGCCAATCCGGAGGCCACAGCCAAGGAGGAGGACCTGCTCACCACCCTGGAGGTCTGCTATGAGTTCTATCTGCGGGGCTTCACCTTTGCGCCCATCGATCTCTACGAGTCGGAGGCCTTGAAGTTTGTCATCAAGGGGGAGCAGCTGCTGCCGCCCTTTGTGTCGGTCTCCGGCCTGGGCGAGACGGCGGCGCTGGACATTGTGGAGGGACGAAAGGGCCGGTCGTTCATCTCCATCGAGGAGTTCTCGGCGGCCTGTCCCAAGGTGTCCAAGACGCACATTGAAAATCTCAAGGC
>JAHZEE010000028.1:8734-12141 GCA_019421975.1 Clostridiales bacterium
TTCGGCGACCGGCCCGACACCAGCCAGGTTTCTCTGTTTTGAAGGGAGCGGTAAAATGCAGATTAGACCCGCCAAAGCGGCAGACCTGCCGCAGATTTTGAACATCTATGAACAGGCCCGGCGATTTATGGCACAGACCGGCAACCCCACCCAGTGGGGAGATGGCTACCCAAAGCGGCCGCTGTTGGAGCAGGATGTGGTCCGGCAGCAGCTCTATGTGGTGGAGGATGCGGGTACACTTGCGGGGGCATTCATGTTCTTTCAGGGGCCGGAGCCGACCTATGCTGAGATTTTTGACGGTCAGTGGCTGGATGATGCGCCCTATGGGACCATCCACCGGCTGGCCAGCGCCGGAACGGTGCGGGGCATAGGGCAGAGGTGTCTCGACTGGTGCTTTGCCCAGTGCGGCAATCTGCGCGGCGACACCCACCGGGACAATCAGGTGATGCAGCAGCAGTTTCTGAAAAACGGATTTGTGCGGTGCGGACTGGTGTACATGGAAGACGGCACGGAGCGGATCGCCTATCACAGAAGATAAAAAACAGGTTCCCACCTGGGAACCTGTTTTTTATCTTATTTTTCCCGCTCTGTGACGGCGATGGAGAGCTCTCGCAGCTGTTTGTCGTCGACAAAATCGGGGCACTGGGTCATGGGCTCGGAGGCGTTCTGCACCTTCGGGAACGCGATGACATCCCGGATGGAGTCGGCGCCCAGCATCAGCATCACGATGCGGTCCAGGCCGTAGGCCATGCCGCCATGGGGGGGCGCGCCGTACTTGAAGGCGTTGATGAGGTGGCCGAACCGCTCCATGGCGCCTTCCTCGGTGAAGCCCAGGGCGCGGAACATGGTCTCCTGCATCTCCGGCGTGGAGATACGGATGGAGCCGCCGCCCATCTCGGTGCCGTTGAGCACGATGTCGTAGGCCTTGGCACGGCAGCTGGCCTTGTCGGACTCCAGCTTGTCCACATCCTCGTCCATGGGGGCCGTGAACGGGTGGTGCATGGCGACAAAGCGGTTTTCCTCCTCGGACCACTCGAACATGGGGAACTCCGTGACCCACAGGAACTTGAACTCCCTGGGGTTCAGCAGGCCCAGCCGTTTGGCGCACTCGCAGCGGAGCGCGCCCAGCGCGGCAAAGACCACCTCGTTCTTGGCGTCGCCGCAGATCAGGACCAGATCGCCGTCCTCGGCCTCGGCACGGGCCAAAATGGCTCGGTTTTCCTCGTCCGTCAGGAACTTCTGGTACGACGAGGTGACCTCTCCCTGGTGCATCCGGGTCCAGGCCAGGCCCTTGGCCTGATAGGTCTTGACGAACTCCACCAGCTGGTCGATCTTTTTGCGCGGGAAGCTGTCCGCGCCGCCCTTGACATTGATGAGGCGCACCGAGCCGCCCGCCTGCACAGGCTCCGAGAACACCCGGAAGCCGCAGTCCCGGACGATGTCGGAGATGTCCTTCAGCTCGAAGCCGAAGCGCAGGTCCGGCTTGTCGGAGCCAAAGCGGTCCATGGCCTCGCGCCACGGCATCCGCAGAAACGGCGTCTCGACCTCCACGCCCAGGCACTCTTTAAAGACGCGCCTAATAAAGCCCTCGTTGACGGAGATCACATCGTCCTGCTCCACGAAGGACATCTCCAGGTCGATCTGGGTGAACTCCGGCTGCCGGTCGGCCCGCAGATCCTCGTCGCGGAAGCAGCGGACGATCTGCATATAGCGGTCAAAACCGGAGAGCATCAGAAGCTGCTTGTACTGCTGGGGACTCTGGGGCAGAGCGTAGAACTTGCCCGGATGGACGCGGGAGGGCACCAGATAGTCGCGGGCGCCCTCCGGCGTGGACTTGGTCAGCATGGGCGTCTCGATCTCGTAAAAGCCCTGCTCGTCGTAGTAGTCGCGGGCGACCTTGCAGACGCGGTGGCGGAACGCGATGGCGCGCTGCATGTCCGGCCGCCGCAGGTCCAGATAGCGATACTTGAGCCGCAGCATGTCGTCGACCTTGGAGTCCTCGACGATCTCGAAGGGAGGGGTCTCGGATTTGGCCAGCAGCTTCAGCTCCTGGACATAGACCTCGACCGCGCCGGTGGGGATCTTGTCGGTCTTGGACTCGCGCTCGCGGACCACGCCGGTGGCGGCGACGACGAACTCGGAGCGCAGCGTGGCGGCCTTTTCAAAGACGGCCCGGTCGGTGCCGTCGTCGAAGGCCAGCTGCAGAAGGCCCGTGCGGTCGCGCAGGTCGACGAAGATCAGGCCGCCCAGGTCGCGCTGGCGCTGGACCCAGCCGCAGACGGATACGGTCTTGCCGGCGTCGGAAATGCGCAGCTCGCCGCAGTAGTTGGTACGATGAAAATTGTGCAGTTGATCCATGGAACTCTACTCCTCTACTTGCGCGGCCCGTCACGCGCGTTCTTGAATGGGCTTGCCGGCGTTTCGCTGTGCCAGTTCCGCCTGGATGGCGGCGATGGCCGCCTGGGGCGGCTCGGTCTGCTGCGCGCCGGTGGAAAGATTTTTATAGGTGATGCTGCCGCTCTGGATTTCGTCCTCCCCCAGAAAGATGACAAACGGAATCTGGAGCTTGCTGGCATAGGTGATCTTGGCCTTGAACTTCTTTTTTTCGCAGTGCAGCTGGGTGCGGATGCCGGCCTCGCGCAGCTGGGTGGCCAGCGAGATGGCGGGGGCCAGATCGTCCGTCATGGGCAGAATCAGCACATCCGCCGGGGCGGTGTTGAGCGCCTCGTTCAGATAGCCCTGCTCGCCCAGCACATAGAACAGACGGGTCAGGCCGATGGAGATGCCCACGCCCGGAAGCTGTTTGTCCGTGTAGAACTCCGCCAGGTTGTCATAGCGGCCGCCGGAGCAGATGGAGCCGATCTCCGGATGGTCCAGCATGGCCGTCTCATAGACGGTGCCGGTGTAGTAGTCCAGGCCCCGGGCGATGGTGAGGTCCACGCGGAAGTGGTCCTCCGGCACGCCGAAGGCCGTCAGATATCTGGCGACAGTGGACAGCTCCTCCAGGCCCTCGTCAAACAGCGGATGCCGGCCGCGGTAGCGCTCCAGCGCCGCGAGCACCTGGGCATTGGAGCCTGTGATGGCGATGAAGGCGAGAATCTCCTCCGCCCGCTCCGCCGCCAGCCCCACATCCTCCCGCAGCAGCACACCGACCTTTTCAGGGCCGATCTTGTCCAGCTTGTCCACCGTCCGCATGATCTCGCCCGACTGCTCGGTGAGGCCCAGCATGGCGTAGAAGCCGTTTAAAACCTTGCGGTTGTTGACCCGGATCTGGAACCGCTCCAGCCCCAGCTCGGAGAAGGTCTTATAGATGATGGCGGGAATCTCCGCCTCGTTGATGATGTCCAGCGTCCCGTCGCCGATGATGTCGATGTCGGCCTGATAGAACTCACGGAAGCGGCCGCGCT
>JAHZEE010000029.1:0-4186 GCA_019421975.1 Clostridiales bacterium
CGGGTAACGCCCGCCGAAGGCGACTTCAGGAAAAGTGCAACAGAGAGATACCGCCGCGCTTTGGTGCGGTAAGGGTGGAAAGGCGAGGTAAGAGCTCACCCATCGATTGGAGACAACGCGATGCTGTAAACTCTATCCGGAGCAACACCGTGGGAAAGCAACAAAGCCTGCCCGGCTGCTTTCAGGAGGTGGCTGGAGCGCACCGGCAACGGTGCGCCTAGATAGATGGCTGTCGAACACAGAACCCGGCTTACAGGCCCGGTCGCATTAAAGTTTGAGAGATGATCGTTTTGACGAAATTAGAAGCATATCTGGAGCAGCTGCGTGGCAAGCGAATCCTGGTGCTGGGCCTCGGCGTCTCCAACCGGCCGCTGGTGCGGCTGCTGCTGCAGCATGGGCTGGAGGTCACAGGCTGCGACAAGGCGGCTGTACCGGACGAGGAGCTGCAGGCGCTGGAGCGCCTGGGCGCCCGGCTGCACCTGGGGCCGGACTATCTGGAGGGGCTGGAGGCAGATGTGGTCTTCCGCACGCCCGGCATGCGGCCGGATCTGCCGGAAATTGCGGCGCTGGTCGCCCGCGGTGCGGTGCTCACCTCTGAGATGGAGGCCTTCTTTGCGGTCTGCCCCTGCCCGATGATTGCGGTGACGGGATCGGACGGCAAGACCACCACCACCACGCTGATCGCAGAGCTGCTGCGCCGGGCGGGGAAGACCGTCTGGGTGGGCGGCAACATCGGCCAGCCGCTTCTGGCGCAGGCCGCGCAGATGACGCCGGAGGATGTGGCGGTTTTGGAACTGAGCTCCTTCCAGCTCATGACCATGCACTGCAGTCCCCATGTGGCGGTTGTGACCAATCTGGCCCCCAACCATCTGGATGTCCATCGGGATATGGACGAGTATGTGGCGGCCAAGAAAAATATTTTCCTGTATCAGACTCCGGCGGATATACTGATCCTGAACGCAGACAATGAGATCACATCCCGCTTCGCCGCGGAGGCGAGGGGAAAGGTCCGGCGGTTTTCGCGCAGAGGGCCGGCGGATGTCTACCTGGCGGACGACCGGGTGCTGCGCCGGGATGGAACCGCGCTTTTGCGCCGCAGCCAGATCAAGCTGCCGGGGCTGCACAATGTGGAAAACTATATGGCGGCCATTGCGGCGGTGGAGGGACTGGTACCCGACAACGCGATTCGGGCCTTGGCGGCCGAATTTGGCGGCGTGGAGCACCGCATTGAACTGGTCCGGGAAAAGGACGGCGTGCGGTACTACAACGACTCCATCGCCTCGAGCCCCACGCGGACCATTGCGGGGCTGCGGAGCTTTGAGGAGAAGCTGATTTTGATTGCGGGCGGCTACGACAAGCACATTCCCTACGATGTGCTGGGGCCGGAGCTTGTGGCGCATGTGAAGACTCTGGTGCTCACCGGCGCAACGGCGGAGAAGATCCGGCAGGCCGTGCTGGCCGCGCCCGGCTACCGGCCGGGCTGTCCGGAGATTTTGGAGGAGGCGGATTTTTACGACGCCATCCACACGGCTGCCCGGTGCGCGAAACCGGGCGATGTGGTGATGCTCTCGCCCGCCAGCGCCTCCTTCGATCACTTCCGCAACTTCATGGAGCGGGGCGAGGAATTTAAAAAGACGGTGAGGAGCCTTTGATGGAACTGCTGGAAGAGACCATGCGGCGGCTGTGTGCGCTGGACGGCCCGACGGGCCGGGAGCAGCCGGTCACCGCTGCGGCGCAGGACTTACTGCGGCCGCTGGTGGACGAGACCTGGATAGACCCCATGGGCAATCTGGTGGGGGTGCGCCGGTGCGGCGCGCCGGACGCACCGCGGGTGGTACTGGACGCCCATCTGGACGAGGTCTGCCTGACGGTGACGGGTACGGACGAGGGCATGCTCAAGTTCCGCGCCGCCTTTGGCAGCGTGGACGGCCGCGTGCTGCCGGGCACGGTGGTGCGGGTGCTGTCCGAGCCGCCGCGCTGCGGCGTCATCACCTGCCTGCCGCCGCACATCCTCTCGGCGGAGGAACAGGAAAAACCCTTTGAGATGGACATGCTGCGGATCGACCTGGGCATGACCGAAGAACAGGCGCGCGCCATTGCAGTGGGCACCAGCGTGGTCTATACCACAGCCCCCGCCAGGCTGGGCGCGCACCAGTTCTGCGGCAAGGCCCTGGACGACCGCGGCTGTTTTGCCATTTTGCTGCGCACGCTGCAGCTGCTCCAGACGCCGCTGCCCTTCGACCTGTATGTGCTGGGCAGTGTGCAGGAGGAGAGCACCATGGCGGGCGCCAGGACGGGTGTGTTCTCCATCGAGCCCAGCCTCATGGTGGCGGTGGATGTGACCTTCGGCGCTTCGCCCGACACGCCGAAGCAGGAGGCGTTCTGCCTGGGCGGCGGTCCCGCCATCGGCGTGGGCCCCATGCTGCGCCGGGACTGGAGCGATCTGCTGATGGCATGCGCAAAACAGAAGGACATCCCCTTCCATGTGGAGGTGCTGGAGCGCGGCCTCGGCACCAACGCCATGGCGGCCGCCGTCACGCGGGAGGGAATCCCGGCGGCCATGGTGTCGCTGCCGCTGCGGTATATGCACACGCCGCAGGAGGTGGTGGACCTGCGGGACGCCGCGTGGTCTGCGCAGCTGCTGGCCGCCTTCCTGCGGTCGGTGCGAAAGGAGGCGCTGGGATGATTGAGACCATCAAGACCCTCTGCCGCCTTGCCGGGCCCTCCGGGGCGGAGGAGCCGGTGCGGCAGTATCTGCTGCGGCAGGCCCGGCCCCATGCCGACGAGGTCCGGCAGGACGCCATGGGCAATCTGCTGGTGTTCAAGCGCGGCCGCGCGCGGCCGGCCAGGACGATTTTGCTGGCGGCCCACATGGACGAGGTGGGCGTCATCGTGAAGTCCGCCACCGAGGACGGGTTTCTGCGCTTTGCCTTTGTGGGCGGTGTGGACCGCCGCGTGGCGATCGGCAAGCGGGTGTTTCTGGGCCCGGAGCGGCTGCCGGCCGTCATCGGGATGAAGCCCATCCACCTGGCAAGCGCGGAGGAGCGCAAAAAAATCCCGCCGCTGGAGCAGCTCTATCTCGACCTCGGCGCATCCAGCCGCGCCGAGGCGGAGCAGTTGGCCGCGCCCGGCACTTACGGTGTGTTTGACAACACGCTCACAGAGCTAGAAGGCGATATGCTCTCGGTCAAGGCCCTGGACGACCGGGTGGGCTGCGGCGTGATGCTCTCGCTTTTGCAGCAGGAGCTGCCGGTGGACACCTGGTTTGCCTTCACGGTCTGCGAGGAGGTGGGCTGCCGCGGCGCGTTCGGCGCTGCCTTTGGGCTGAAGCCGGACATCGCGCTCATTTTGGAGGGCACGACTGCGGCGGACCTGCCGGGCGTCTCCGGCGCGAAGCGCGTCTGCGCGCCGGGGCAGGGACCGGTGCTGCCGTTTATGGACGGCGGAACGGTCTACGACCGGGCGCTGTTTGAGCGCCTGCGCGATCTGGCGGAGCAAAATGGTATTCCCTGGCAGACCAAGCGCCGGATCGCCGGCGGTACCGACGCCCAGGCCATCCAAAAAGCCGGCGCCGGCTGCCGTGTGGCCGCCATCTCTGCGGCCATTCGGTATATCCACAGCCCGGCAAGTGTTGGCTGCACACGGGATTTTGTACAGATGAAGCAGCTGGCGGAGCTGTTTTTGGAGGAATGGACATGATTGAGAGTATCAAGGCGCTGGCCGGCGCGTTCGCCGTCTCCGGCTGCGAGCAGGCCATGGCCCGGCGGGTACTGGAGCTGGCCGCGCCCTATGGAACCTGCAGCCAGGACGCCATGGGAAATGTGACACTCCATCGGCCGGGCGCCGGGAGAAAGGTGATGCTGAGCGCGCATCTGGATGCGGCGGGGCTCATCGCCACCGAGACCGAGGGCGAGAAGGTGCGCGTGGGGCTCGTGGGCGCGGTGGAGCCGGGCCAGTGGCTGGGCCAGCAGGTGCAGTTTGCAGGCGGCGCGCCGGGCGTGGTCTGCGCCGACGCGGGGAGCAAGGAGGTCACGGCGGATACGCTCTTTATCGACACGCTGGGCCAGACGGTCCTGCCCGGCGACGCGGCGCAGTGCCCGGCCGGGCTCAGGCAGGTGCAGAGCTGGATTGTGGCTCCGCAGCTGGCGAATCTTGCAGGCTGCGCCGTCGTGCTGGGAGCCGTCAA
>JAHZEE010000029.1:4196-6332 GCA_019421975.1 Clostridiales bacterium
CTGCGTGACTCGTCCTGCGACCTGTACGCTGTCTTTACCGTGCAGAAGGAGCTGGGCAGCCGCGGCGCGGGCCCGGCGGCCTTTGCCGTCCAGCCGGAGATGGCGGTCGTGGTGGACGGCGTGGCCGTGCTCGACGGCCCGGCGGCTGGAAAGAGCGAAGTGCTGTGCGGCAAGGGGCCGGTCCTGCGGCTTTTGGACCGCAGGGCGGTGAGCCACCCCGAGGCGGCAGCTGCGCTGGGGCAGGCGGCGGCACATGCAGAAATCGCCTGCCAGCGGGATGTGTCCCAGGGCGACGCCACGGATGCCGGCGCCATCGCGGCGGCAGGCGGCGGGGTCAAGGCCGCTATGCTGGCCTTCCCGGTCCGGGGACTGCACACCCTGCAGGAGCGCGTGTGCCTAAAAGATTTGGAACAGTGCGCCGCGCTGCTTGCCGCGGCGTTTGGAGGATAGAGATATGATTTCAGAAAAGACCCGCGCGCTGGCAGAGCAGGCAGAGGCGGACTGCCGCGCGGCCTTTGCGCGCATTGAGGCAATTTCCCAGGCCAACACGGAGAAGGTGCTCGCGGCCTTTCAGAGCAACCGTGTCTCCGACACCTGCTTTCACGGCACCACCGGCTACGGCTACGACGACCGGGGCCGGGAGGTGCTGGAGCGGGTCTACGCCGAGGTGTTCGGCACAGAGGACGCCATCGTCCGCGTGCAGTTCGTAAACGGGACTCACGCGCTCACCTGCGCGCTCTTCGGCATGCTGCGGCCGGGCGATGTGCTGCTGAGCGTCATGGGTGCGCCCTATGACACCCTGTGCGCTTCCATCGGCATCACGGGCAGCGCGCCCGGCTCCATGCGGGAGTTCGGCATCGGCTATGCCCAGGTGGACCCGACGCCGGAGGGCCTGCCGGACCTGGAGGGCATCGCCGAGGCCGTGAAGGACCCGCGGGTCAAGACGGTGCTCATCCAGAGAAGCCGCGGCTATTCTACCCGGGCTGCACTGTCCATAGAATGGATCAAGCGGATTGTGGACACGGTGCGCAGCGTCAACGACCGGGTGTACATCATGGCGGACAACTGTTACGGCGAATTCTGTGAGACGCTGGAGCCGCCGCAGGTGGGCGTCGACATCATCGCGGGCTCGCTCATCAAAAACCCCGGCGGCGGCCTGGCCCCCACGGGCGGCTATGTGGCGGGAACGCACGAGCTGGTGGAGGCCGCGGCCATGCGGCTGACCTGCCCCGGCATCGGCCGGGAGTGCGGCTGCACCCAGGATGTGAACCGCCTGTTCTTCCAGGGCTTTTTCCTGGCGCCCCATGTGACGGCCCAGGCGCTCAAGACGGCGGTGTTCTGCGCCAGGATGATGGAGCTTTTGGGCTATGACTCGTCGCCGGCCTTTGACGCGCCCCGGACCGATCTGGTGCAGACGGTGCGCTTTGGAGCGCCGGAGGCCATGAAGCGGTTCTGCCGCGGCATCCAGCAGGGCGCGCCGGTGGACTCATTCGTGACGCCGGAGCCCTGGGACATGCCGGGCTATGACGACCCGGTCATCATGGCGGCGGGCAGCTTTATCCAGGGCGCGTCCATTGAACTGTCCGCCGACGGCCCCATGCGGCCGCCCTACATGGCCTATCTGCAGGGCGGCCTGACCTACGAGTCGGGCAAGACCGGCGTGATGCTGGCCGTGGAGGAGCTTTTGAAAGGGGAATGAATATGTGGCCCTTTAAAAGACGAAATAGAGCTGGGGAGGACACCCCGTACTGCGCTGCGGTGATAGTGGCGGCAGGGCGCGCCACCCGGATGGATGGCATCGACAAGGCCATTGCCCCGCTGGGATTGGAGCCTGTCATCGTCCACGCGGTGCGGCCATTTCAGCGGAGCCGGCGGGTGCAGGAGATTGTGGTGGTGACGCGGGAGGACCTGCTCGTCCCCATCGGGCAGGCGCTGCAGGACGCGGGGATGGACAAGGTGACGATGGTGGTGGTCGGCGGCGCCAGCCGCGCGGAGTCCGTCATTATCGGACTCGACACAGTCTCCAAAAAGACCAGACTGGTGGCGGTCCACGACGGCGCCCGGCCGCTGGTGACGGGACAGATTGTGGACGCGGCCATTCAGAAGGCGGCCGAGACCGGAGCCGCCGCGCCGGCC
>JAHZEE010000029.1:6342-11884 GCA_019421975.1 Clostridiales bacterium
CAGCCTCTTTGCGGTGCAGACGCCCCAGGTGTTTGACCGGGATCTGCTGCGCGGCGCGCTGCAGAAGGCCCGGGAGGACAAGGCAGAGGTGACGGACGACTGCATGGCCTGTGAGCGCATTGGCATGAAGGTGCACCTGGTGGCGGGGTCGGAGGAGAATCTCAAGATCACAACCCCAATGGACCTGGTGCTGGCAGATGAGATTTTAGCTGGGAGGTAATACAAATGAGAATTGGTCAAGGCTATGACGCGCACCGGCTGGCCGCCGGAAAGCAGCTGGTGCTGGGCGGGGTGGAGATCCCCTACGACAAGGGCCTGGAGGGCCACTCCGACGCCGATGTGCTGACCCACGCCATCATGGACGCGCTGCTCGGCGCGGCGGCACTGGGCGATATCGGCACCCTGTTCCCGGACACGGATGCCCGCTACGCGGGCGCTTCCAGCCTGAAGCTGCTCGAGGAGGTCACCTACCGGGTCCGGGCGGCGGGCTATGCGGTGGTCAATGTGGACGCGACCCTCATCGCCGAGGAACCGAAGATTGCGCCCTACCGTGACAAGATGGCCCTCAAGCTGTCAGAGACGATGAACCTGGCCAGGAGTAAGGTCAGCATCAAGGCCACCACGGAGGAAAAAATGGGCTTTACCGGCGCCAAAGAGGGAATGGCCGCCATGGCAGTCGCACTGATTATGGAGCGGGAATAAGATGGAACACGGCCTGGTGCACCTGTACACAGGAGACGGAAAGGGCAAGACCACCGCGGCCGTCGGCCTGGCGGTCCGCGCCGCCGGCTGCGGAAAGCGGGTGGGCTTTGTCCAGTTCCTAAAGGGCGCCGACACCGGCGAGCAGCGGGCGCTGCGGCAGCTGGAGCAGATCACGGTGCTGGAAAATCCGCCCGATTGCCCGTTTGTGTGGACCCTGGATGCGGCCGGCCGCGCGGCGCTGGTCGCCCAGTGCGCCGGCAGGCTGGCATGGGCGGCGGCGCATCTGGAGGCCTGGGAGCTGCTGGTGCTCGATGAGTGCCTGGATGCGGTGCAGGCGCAGCTGCTGCCGGAGGCGGCAGTGCTGTCTCTGATCCGGCGCCGGCCGGAAGGACTGGAGCTTGTGCTGACCGGCCGCACAGCCACCCAGCAGCTTTTGGATCTGGCCGACTATCACACCCGGATGCAGCTGGTGCGCCACCCCTTTGAACGGGGAATTCCGGCGAGATTTGGCGTCGAATATTGAACATGCAGCCTCCCTCCCCGCATAAGATGGCGGGGAGGGAATTTTCTATGTATGACTGTTTTATCACATTTCGCTCCATCACAACCGCGCAGCGGGGCGAATATGTGCTCAAACAATGCGGAATACGCTCTATTTTGCAGCGTACGCCGAAAGTAATATCACAGCAGGGATGCGGCTACAGCCTGCGGGTTGCCAGCAATGCCTGCGCGGCCGCTGTCCAGCAGCTGCGCCAGCAGCAGATCCCCATTGGCAAAATCTACTGCCAGGATGGGGAGAGCTACCAGGAGGTGCCGCTTTGATCTATTTTGACAGCGGCGCCACCACCCTGGAAAAGCCGAAAGCGGTCCGGCGCGCAGTGGCGCAGGCCATCCGGGACTGTGCCAGCCCCGGCCGGGGCGGCTATGCGGCCGCCATGCGGGCGGCCGAGGTGGTCTTTGCCTGCCGTGCCGAGGCCGCGGCACTTTTTGAGACAGAGCCGGAGCGGGTCGTGTTTACCATGAACGCGACCCATGGGCTCAACCTGGCCATTCACAGCCTGGTACAGCCGGGAGACCGGGTCGTGGTATCGGGCTTTGAGCACAACTCTGTGGTGCGCCCGCTCTATCTTGCAGGCGCAGAGGTGGTGGTGGCGGGCCGGTCGCTCTTTGACATGGCAGATACGCTCAATTCATTTGACAGGGCCGTCACGCCGCAGACAAAGGCGGTGGTCTGCACCCATGTGTCCAATGTGTTTGGCTATGTGCTGCCGGTCGAGCAGATCGCGGCGCTCTGCCGCAGCCGCGGCGTGCCGTTTGTGCTCGACGCGTCCCAGTCCGCCGGCGTGCTACCGGTCCGGATGCCCCGGCTTCAGCCGGCCTTTGTCGCCATGCCGGGCCACAAGAGCCTGTATGGCCCGCAGGGGACGGGGATTCTGCTCTGCGGCGATGGCCCCGCAGAACCTCTGATGGCGGGCGGTACAGGCAGCCTCTCCCGGCAGATGCAGATGCCGCAGGAGCTGCCTGACCGCCTGGAGGCGGGGACGCACAATGTGGCCGGCATCAGCGGGCTGCTGGAGGGAATCCGGTTTGTCCGGTCTCTGGGCACCCAGAAAATTCTGGAGAAAGAGCGGCATATCACGGCCTATTTGGCAGATCAGCTCCGGCAGCTGCCGGGGATCCAGGTCTTTGCGTCCGAGCAGGGCGGGCAGACCGGCGTGCTGTCGATGCTTGTGAAGGGACAGGACTGCGAGGAGACGGCCCAAAAGCTGGCGGCGCGCGGCATTGCAGTGCGGGCCGGCCTGCACTGTGCGCCTGTGGCGCACGAGAGTGCGGGAACGCTGGAGTCCGGCACGGTCCGCATCAGCTGTTCTGTGTTCAACACCATGCGCCAGGCGCGGAAATTGGTGACAGCGCTGGAGCAGATTCAAAGAGCGCAATAGGGAAGCTCCTTGAGGGGAGCGGCATGGCGCTGGCTGTGCCGGAGCAGTGAAAAACGGGCTCGAAACCGCTCAGCCGCCGCTGGCGGCATCTCCCCTCAAGGCGGGGCTGCCTGTGCCGGAAAGACTCTGAACGATTTGTGAAATCTGCCGCAAAGGGTTGCTATTGCGGGGACAATTAGGTATAATTATTCTGTTAGAGCAGCGAAGTGTGAAGTGAATTGACGGGGAAACGCATATGACTTTCATCAAGAATTTTTTTCAGGAAATTTTTCGTAATATTCCAACCATAGGGATCATGGACATCATCGACATTTTGGTGGTCGCGTTTCTCATCTATGAGGTGATGCGGCTGATCCGCACGACCAGTGCTGCGCGCGTGGCAAAGGGCATCATTTTGCTGCTGCTGCTGACCTGGTTTACCGGCGTGATGAACATGTATTCGCTGAACTTTATCCTGAGCAATGCCATTTCACTGGGCTTCTTGGCCATTGTCATCATGTTTCAGCCGGAGCTGCGCCGGATGCTGGAGAAGCTGGGCGGCAGCACCGTGCGGGAGCTGATTTCCCCCCGGACCGAGACGGTGGGCATGGAGCAGGCCATTGCACAGACGGTTTCCGCCTGCGCGAGCATGTCAAAAGAGCGCGTGGGCGCGCTGATCGTCTTTGAACGCTCGCTGCCGTTGGACGAGTACTTCAAAAGCGGCACGAAGATCGATGCGGAGGTCTCGGCAGAGCTGATCCGCAATATCTTTTTCCCCAAGGCGTCTTTGCACGATGGGGCGATGATTGTCCGGGACAACCGGATTGCGGCGGCGGGATGCGTGCTGCCGCTCACGAACAACACAAACCTCAGCAGCGACCTTGGCACCCGGCATCGCGCGGGCATCGGTATGAGCGAGGCGACGGACGCCGTGGTGGTCGTGGTCTCGGAGGAGACTGGCGCAATTTCCGTGGCGGTGGGCGGAATGCTCAAGCGCCATCTGGCGCCGCAGACCCTGGAACGGCTGCTGGTCAATGAACTGGTACCGGTGCAGGAGGATGGAAAGAGTCCCAAGAATTGGAAGGCGAATCTGAGGAAGCTGGTGAAGAAAAACGATGAAAGAAACGATGCAAAGAAGTAAGCTTCTGATGATTTTAATTGCCCTGGCAAGCTCGGTCGCACTCTGGCTGTATGTGGTGACGGTGGTAAATCCGGAGGACACCATCACGCTGTACAACATCCCGGTGGAGTTCGTCGGAGAGGATGTCCTGATGGACGATCAGAATCTGATGATTACCCAGGGCGCCGACGCCACGGTGACGCTGAAATTCAACGGCAAGCGGTCGGAGCTGAAGAATCTGGATCAGGAGAATGTGGCGGTGACGGTCGATGTGAGCAAGATTACGAAGGCTGGCACCTACCGCATGAACTACACCATCGACTATCTGGTGGATGTCAATGAGAGCAACTTCGATGTGATTGACCGCAACCCCGGCAACCTCTCGATTTCCGTGGAGCAGATGGTGACGCAGACCATCCCGGTGCGCGGTGTGTTCAACGGCACAGTGGCCGACGGATATGTGGCCGAGGAGATGAGCTTTAATCACGATCAGATTACCATTCGCGGCACCAAGGAGGCTGTCTCCAATGTGAGCTACGCGCAGGTGATTCTGGAGCGGGATAATCTGGACAAGACGGTCACAGCGACGGCCGGCTATACCCTGATTGGTTCCGATGGCGAGCCGGCGGATACCACCAATATCGTGGTGGATGTCACGGAGATCGAGGTGACGCTGCCGGTTTTGAAGTATAAGCAGATACCGCTGACGGTGAAGCTGATTGCGGGCGGCGGCGCCACAGAGGACGATGTGACCTATGAGATCTCCCCCTCCTATATCACCATTGCAGGCGACGCGGATGTGGTGGATGGAATCAATCAGATCGTCCTGGGCGAGATCGACCTGGCACAGGTGGAGCAGGACGGAACCGTGGATTTCCCGATTCTGATTCCCAATGACTCCAAGAATGTGAGCGGCGACGAGTCGGCGACTGTGACGCTCAAATTCAAGGGTCTGGCCACCCGCAGCATCCGGGTCTCCACCATTGAATTTATCAATGCGCCAGAGGATCTGGAGCCGGAATCCATGACCCAGATGCTCCAGGCAACCATCCGCGCCAGCGCCGACGATATCAATGCGATTTCGTCCAACAATGTCCGGGCGGTGGCCGATCTGTCGGAGTACACACAGGCCGGCACCTATACCGTCCCTGTGACCATCTATGTGGACGGCTATGCAGAGGCCGGCGCAGTGGGAAGCTATAACATTGTCCTGTCGCTGACAGAGAAATAGGGAGGCGCTTATTATGCGGCAGTTGGTTCAGATTAAAAAGCTGGTGGATCAAAACCATGCAGAGATTTTCCTGGAGCGGCCCTCCGCCTGCGGCGGCAACTGCCATGACTGCGGCGGCTGCGGCGGCGACCAGAAGCGGGTGGTGATTGCCACGGCGGTCAATGAGATCGGCGCGCGCGTGGGAGATCAGGTCTATGTGGAGGCCGAGACGGGTAAAATCATGTTTGTGATTGCGCTTGTCTACCTGGTCCCGCTGGCGCTGTTTCTGATTGGATATGCCATCGGCGCATCGGTGCAGCTGTTGCCGGCGCTGTGGGGCTGCGCCGGATTCGTGCTGGGGGTGCTGGGCGCGATCTGGTTCAACCGGCATGCGGAAAAGAAGAAATATGTACACTATCGGATTGTCTCGTTTGCATAGGTGTGAGCCAGCCCTGTAGGCGGTAATAAATACGGACGGCCTGTCCGTTGGGAGGAAGTCAATTGATTCGTAGTATGACCGGCTATGGCCGGGCGGTGCAGATTTTAAATGGGCGCGAGATCTCCGTGGAGCTGCATGCGGTCAACAATCGA
>JAHZEE010000003.1:0-6762 GCA_019421975.1 Clostridiales bacterium
CTGGCTCGATGAGCGAGATCGTCCCGTGCTTGAGCTCGCCCGAGGCGTAGGCCTCCGAGTGGATGTAGGAGATCTCCTTCAGCTTGAGGCTGCCCTCCATGCCGAGGGCGTAGTCCAGATTGCGGCCGATGAAGAACACGGAGTCGTGGTTGAAGTACTGCGAGGCGTAGTACTGGACGGCCTCCTTCTGCCCCAGCACCTGCTGGACCTTGTCCGGCAGCTGGTGCAGTTCCTGGACGATGCGGTCGTACTCCGCGGCGGTGACGGTGCCGCGCAGGTCTGCCAGATACAGCCCCACCAGGTCCAGCAGCGCCATCTGGGTGGAGTAGGCCTTGGTGGTGGCCACGGCGATCTCGGGGCCGGCCCAGGTGTAGAGCACATCGTCGGACTCCCGGGCGATGGAGGAGCCGACCACATTGACGATGGAGAGGGTCCTGGCGCCCAGGCGCTTGGCCTCCTTCATGGCCTCCAGGGTGTCCAGGGTCTCGCCGGACTGGCTGATGACAATGACCAGGGTGTTCTCGTCCACGATGGGACTGCAGTACCGAAACTCCGACGCCAGCACCACCTCCACCGGGATGCGGGTCAGGCGCTCCAGGTTGTACTTGCCCACCATGCCCACATGGTAGCTGGAGCCACAGGCGATGATATCGATTTTCCGCACCGCGCGCAGCTGCTCGGCCGAGACGGTGAGATCCTCCAGCACGACCCGGTCTGCCTTCAGCCGGGGCTGGATGGTCTTGCGCAGCGCCTCCGGCTGCTCCATGATCTCCTTGAACATGAAGTGGGCATAGCCGCCCTTTTCCGCGGCAGAGATGTCCCAGTCCACATGGCTGCGGGGCTTTTCCACCGGCTCCATCATGGCGTTGTAGACCTCGATGCCGTCCGGAGAGAGCACGGCCACCTCGTCGTCGTCCATGTAGCTGACCTCGCGGGTGTACTTGATGAGCGCGGTGACATCGGAGGCGATCATGCTGAAGCCCTCGCCGTAGCCCAGAATCAGGGGGCTGGATTTGCGGGCGGCGATGAGCTGGTCCGGGTTGGCGCTGCAGAGAATGCCCAGGGCATAGGAGCCCTCAATCCGGGTGAGCACCTGGGAGACGGCGGTCAGGATGTCCTCCTGCTGGTTCTTATAGTAGTACTCCAACAGCTGCGCCACCACCTCGGTGTCGGTGTCGGAGACAAAGTGAAAGCCCTTGGAGATCAGAAACTCCTTGATTTCCATGTAGTTTTCGATAATACCGTTGTGCACCACAGCCACAGAGCCGTCTTCGCTCACATGGGGGTGGGAGTTGATGTCGTTCGGCTCGCCGTGGGTGGCCCAGCGGGTGTGGCCGATGCCGAGCTGGCCGTGGAGGGTGGCGCCCTCGTGGGTGAGATCGGCCAGCGCCTGCAGACGGCCCTTGGTCTTGGCGACCTGCAGGCCGGCGGCCTTTGAGTAGCCGGCGATGCCGGCGGAGTCATAGCCGCGGTACTCAAGACGGCGCAGGCCGTCGAGCAAAATGGGCGCGGCTTCCTCCCGGCCGACGAATCCGACAATTCCGCACATAGTAAATCCTCCTTTGGGGGTGAGTTGGGATTGGTTCTAATTAGAAAGTATACCATGCGCGCTCCGGTGAATCAATAAAAATCCCCAAATGGGGTGAAAAAGATACCGCCCGCGCTAGGGCGCAGGCGGTATGGCGCGGTGGCCGGGAAAGGCGCCGCACAGGCTGTGCAGCCGGGACAGAAGGACCGGCGTGGCGCCGCGCAGCACGAGCTGGCGCGCCCCCTCGGAGCCGTCGGCATGGACAAAGACCGGCGACCAGCCGTGGGAGAGGTTCTCCACCGTGCCGCGGAAGGTGCCGCCGCTGCCCGCCGCACTCTGGGCCACGAAGGTGCGCAGCCCCATGGCGTGGATCAGCCGGTTGCGGCTGATGGCCCGCTGGGCGGAAAAGGGCAGGTCAAATCCCGTCTCGCTGCACACCAGCAGCCCGGCGGGCAGCGGCTGTGCGGCATGCTGCAAGAGCCCCTCGGCGATGAAGGAGATCACGGTGCCGCCGGCAGAGAGACAGGCGTCCTGGGCGGTACTGTCGGCGCCCACCGCGCCGCCGGAGACGAGGGTCACGCCCTCCTGGGCAGCCAGCTGGCCCACCCGGGCGGCAAAGTGGCGGCCGGGCGGCAGCCGCGCTGGCGCAGCAGCGCCCGCGGCCCGGCGCAGAACAGCACGGGCGGGCACAGATCCCCCAGCACCTGCAGCATGCGGACCGGATAGTCGGGCGACCACTGGGTGACTGGAAAAATGCCGGATTGGGCTGCGCGCTGCAGGTACCGGTCGAGCTGGGTCTCCCGGCTCAGCAGGCGCACGATGTTCTCCGCCGCATCCCGGCTGTAGCCAAGGCGCACCAGATCTGCCGGTTCCACCGGCTTTTCCGGGTCGCTGCTGCCGATGCCGGTCTCCCGGACCTTTTTGCGCAGCGTGCGGTATTGGGCAAAGCTCAGCGGCCGGATTTGCGCGTCGCCCAAATTGCTGCACAGCAGAAGCAGGCCGCGTTCTAGCTGGTTCATCGGTATTTTTTCCGGATGACCGGCTGCCGGACCGCCTCCTGGACCAGCTGGCCGTCCGCGTCAAATTTCATGGGCTGAATGGCGAAGTGGGAGTACTTGGCGATCTCGTCCAGCTTGGCCTTGTCCGCGAAATTGCCGAGGATGGACCAGGCCACGCCCTTGCGCTTGGCCCGGCCGGTGCGGCCGATACGGTGGATATAGTACTCATTTTCGTCGGGGATATCATAGTTGATGACGCAGTCCACATCGTCCACATCGATCCCGCGGGAGGCCACATCGGTGGCGACGAGCACCGTCAGCTTGCCGTCGCGGAACGACTGCATGACCTTCTCCCGCTTGGCCTGGAGAATGTCACCGTGGATACAGTCGCAGTCGATGCCGGCTTTGACCAAATCGTCGCTGAGCCGCTGGCACATGTGCTTGGTGTTGCAGAAGATGATGACCCGCTCCCAGCCGCAGGTCCGCATGAGCTGCAGCGCAATCAGCTCCTTCTCCAGCGGGGAGACCTGGATGGAGTACTGGGCGATGTCGGGCTTGTTCTCCTCGTCGGCCCGCACGGTGATCTCCACCTCGTCGCGCTGGTACATCCACGAGACGGTCATGACCTCCTGGGAGATGGTGGCGGAAAACAGGCCCATGGTCTTTTTGTGCTTGAGCTTGTCGAGGATGTGGGTCACATCCTTGAAAAAGCCCATATCGAGCATCCGGTCGGCCTCGTCGAGCACCACGGTGTGGACCTTGTCCAGACGCAGGGTGTGGCGGTTGTAGTGGTCCATGAGCCGGCCGGGCGTGGCCACCACAATCTGCGGCTTTTTCTGGAGCTGGCGGATCTGGCCCTCAATTTTGGCGCCGCCGTAGACCACTGCCACACGGATTCCGGTCTGGAAGGTGAGCAGCGAGCGCAGCTCGTCGCAGATCTGGATGGCAAGCTCCCGGGTGGGGGCCAGGATCAGCCCCTGCAGTGCGTCGGAGGCCGGGTCGATGTGCTCCAGCATGGGGATTCCGAAGGCAAAGGTCTTGCCGGTGCCGGTGGGGGCCTTGGCGATCACATCCCGCCACTGGAGCATGGGCGGGATGGCCTCTGCCTGCACCTGGGTGGGGTAACGGTAGCCCTTCTGCTCCAGCGCCTTTAAAATGGGCGCGGAGAGTCCGAGCGCAGCAAATGTTGGGGTTTCATTCATGTTCGTTCGTTCCTGTCTAAATAAAGTAGGATGATCCTGAAAAGGCATAATCCCGAATTCTGATACATACTATATCAAATTCCGCCGCCGCTTGCAACTGAGAGGCCGCCGGACCGGGGAGATTCTGCAATTTTCTGTGGCGGAACCTACACAAATGGTGTATAGTAAATAAGAAAAACAATGTCTAAGGAGGAATTGGGTATGCAGCAGCAGAAGCTAGAGATGCTCACAGGAGAGGTGTTTGAGCGGATTGCAAAGCAGTGGA
This sequence comes from Clostridiales bacterium, assembly GCA_019421975.1. GTDB lineage: Bacteria > Bacillota > Clostridia > Oscillospirales > Oscillospiraceae > CAKTFW01. The sequence continues at coordinate 3,994 of JAHZEE010000003.1, forward strand.
TGCTGATTACGGCGGGCCCTGTGGAGCACTGCAACACCATGACGGCGTCCTGGGGCGGACTTGGAATTTTGTGGGGCAAACCGGTCTCCACCATCTACATCCGGCCCCAGCGGTACACCCGGGAATTTGTGGAGCGGGAGGACTACTACACCCTGTCCTTTCTGCCGGAGGCATACCGGCCGCAGCTCAACTACTGCGGCAGCCGCTCCGGCCGGGAGGGCGACAAGTTTGAAGCGTGCGGCCTCACCAAGGCGGCTGCGGACTGCGGTGCGGCCTATGTGGCGGAGGCGGAGCTGGTGCTCGTCTGCCGCAAGCTCTACTGGCAGGACCTGGAGCCGAGCCATTTTCTGACGCCGGAGATCGCGGAGAAATGCTATCCGCAGAAGGACTATCACCGCCTCTACATCGGAGAGATTGAACAGGCACTTACGAGAGATTAAAGGAGGAACGCCATGAGCTTGGCAGACGAGATTTTTGTGGCCAACTGCCGTGAGATTTTAGAGCACGGGGTCTGGGACACCGACCAGCAGGTCCGGCCGCGGTGGGACGACGGCACGCCGGCCCACACGGTCAAGAAATTTGGAATTGTGAACCGCTATCCACTGCATGAGGCGTTTCCGATTCTCACCATCCGCCGGACCTACTACAAGACGGCCATTGACGAGCTGCTGTGGATTTGGCAGAAAAAGTCCAACAATATCCACGACCTCAACGGCCACATCTGGGACAGCTGGGCCGACGAGCGCGGCTCCATCGGAAAGGCCTACGGCTACCAGCTCGGCGTCAAGCACCAATATCCGGAGGGATCGTTTGACCAGGTGGACCGGGTGCTCTATGATCTGAAGCACAACCCGGCCTCCCGCCGGATTTTGACGAGCCTGTATAACTTTGAGGATCTGCACGAGATGCACCTGTATCCGTGCGCCTACTCCATGACCTTCAATGTCTCCGGCCGGACGCTGAACGCCATTTTGAACCAGCGCTCCCAGGATATGCTGGCGGCCAACAACTGGAATGTGGTGCAGTATGCGGTGCTGGTACACATGATGGCCCAGGTCTCCGGCCTGGAGGTGGGGGAGCTGGTCCATGTGATTGCAGATGCGCACATCTACGACCGCCATGTGCCCATCATTGAGAAAATGCTGGATCAGAAGCAGTCCCCGGCGCCCAGATTCTGGATCGATCCCACCATTGAGGACTTCTACCAGTTTACCCGGGACAGCTTCCGACTGGAGGACTACCAGTATGCACCGTTTGAAGACAAGATCCCGGTGGCAATCTGAGGTGCGGCCGTGGAGTGTATTGTAAATGTGGCCCCGGACTGGGGCATTGGACGCCAGGGCGCGCTGCTGGTCTCCATCTCCGCCGATCTCAGGCGCTTCCGGCAGCTGACGCTGGGCAAGAGCGTCATTCTGGGGCACAGGACCCTGCAGACCTTCCCGGGCGGCCGGCCCCTCAAAGGCCGCCGGAACCTCATCTTGTCCCGGGATCCCGGCCTTCGGGTGGAGGGCGCGGAGGTGGTGAACTCCCTTCCGGCGCTCTTTCAGGCGATCCGCGGGACTGCCGACGCACAGCTCTGCGTCATCGGCGGGGCGGCTGTCTATGCACTGCTGCTGCCATACTGCCGGACAGCTCAGGTGACGAAAAGTTATGTTAACCTGAGCGCGGACGCCTTCTTCCCGGATTTGGACGCAGATCCTGACTGGATTTTGGAGGAAGAGGGGGAGATGCAGGAGGCCGACGGCGTCCAATTCCAATATCTGAAATATGTAAACCAAAATCCGAAGCAGTGGAGATGAGCGGCGCAGGAGAGGGGGAAAAACCGGATGAGACTGACGGTTCTGGTGGAGAACACAGCGGGAAGTGCGGCGCTGCAGTGTGTGCATGGCCTGAGCTTTTATCTGGAGGCGGCCGGCAAACGGATCCTCTTTGACATGGGTCCCGGCGCGCAGTTTGCACAGAATGCCCAGGCCCTGGGCGTGGCGCTGGATGCGGTGGATTTTGCGGTCCTCTCCCACGGCCACTACGACCACGGAGGCGGCCTGGATGTATTTTTGCGCCGCAATGATCATGCGCCGGTCTACCTGCGTCCCGGCGCCTTTGCCCCCCACACGGACCGGGCGGGACACGACATCGGCCTCAGGCCCGCGCTGCAAAAGAGCCCCCGGCTGAAGGTTACCGACGCATCCTGTGAGATCGCGCCGGGCGTACGCCTGTTTTCCCAGGTGCAGGGCCGCAAATTTTGGTCGCCTCTCAACGCGGAACTGCTGGAGGGCGGTGTGCCGGATCCATTCTCCCACGAGCAGAGTCTGCTGGTGGAGGAGGACGGAAGGCTGGTTTTGATTGCGGGCTGCGCCCACTGCGGCATGGTGAATATCCTGGAGCGGGCCGCTGAAATTGCGGGACGGCTGCCGGATGTGGCCGTCGGGGGAATGCATCTGGCGGTGGGGACTGCGGCGCCGGACGACTTTGTGCGCGCCCTTGCGCGGCAGCTCAAGAGCTACCCCTGCAAGTTCTACACCTGCCACTGCACCGGCGCGCGCCCCTTTGCGCTGCTCAAAGAAGCGCTGGGCGAACAGCTGGCGGCTCTGACGGGCGGGGACAAGGTGACGCTGTCATAACAACGGAAAAGGCGGCGGGGCGTACCCAAAGTACGCCCCGCCGCCTTTTTGTTTGAGGGTAAAAATTATTGGGCGGCCGTCTGGCAGAAGCGCATGAGAATCTGTGCGATCTCGGCGCGGGTGGCACTGCCGGCGGGAGAGAGCAGGC